>JAFGNO010000245.1 GCA_016926985.1 Anaerolineae bacterium | reverse complement strand
TACCCGATCACGCCCAAGGAGCACGGCATCGAGTTCCTGATGGACAACCGCCACCTCTGGCTGCGATCCAGTAAACAGTGGGCGACGCTCCGTATCCGGGCAACGGTGGTCAAAGCGATCCGCGACTGGCTGGACGACCATGGCTATGTCAACCTCGACACACCGATCATCACGCCAACCGCCGGGGAAAATACCACCTCGCTGTTTGAGGTCGATTACTTCGAAGAACCGGGCTATCTCGCCCAGACCGGGCAGCTTTATAACGAGGCCAATATCATGGCCTTTGGCAAAGTCTACTGCTTTGGCCCCACCTTCCGGGCAGAAAAATCCAAAACCCGCCGCCACCTGACCGAGTTCTGGATGGTCGAGCCGGAGATGGCCTTCTTCTCGCTGGAAGATCTCATGGACATGGAAGAGCAGTTCACCTCCTACATTGTCCAGGCTGTCCTGGAGAAGCACCCTGACGAGTTAGCCTTGCTGGAACGGGATACTGCAATGCTTGAACAGGTCACGCCCCCCTTCCCGCGCATCTCCTATGACGAGGCCATCGAGATGCTGGCAGATATCCGCGCAGAGACCGACGACCCGGAGCTCAGGGAACTGCTGAAAATCGAATGGGGCGATGATTTTGGCTCGCCGCACGAGACCGAACTCACAAAGAAGTTCAACAAGCCGGTGTTTGTCTATCACTATCCGACGGCGGTCAAGGCCTTTTATATGCCGCCGGTAGAAGGACGCCCGGAGGTCTGCCGGAGCGTGGATTTGCTCGCGCCGGAGGGCTACGGTGAGATCATCGGCGGCAGCGAGCGCATCGCCGATGCCGACCTGCTGATGCAGCGGATCATCGAGTTTGGCGTCAACCCGGATCACTATAAATGGTATGTTGACCTGCGGCGCTTCGGCAGCGTGCCCCACGCCGGGTTCGGGCTGGGACTTGAGAGAACGGTCACCTGGATTTGCGGGATCGACCACCTGAGAGAGGCGATCCCCTTCCCCAGGATGCTGAAGCGAATGTATCCCTGACAGCCACAAAGATCACAATTACAGGGAGATAGTATGGCACGGGGAACGGGACTGATCGTCCGGACCCTGCGCGGCCTGAGCCGGGCTGCGCAGGCGGGAAGCTCACTGCTGCGCCCGGCTCCATCCATCCAGAATCCGGCGGAGCGCGAGCGGGTGCGGGTGCTCTCCGCTATTCTCCTGCTGCTCATGCTGGCCAGCACCCTGATCCTCTTTTTTAGCTTATCCCCGCCAACGGTCACGTTATTGTGGTTTATTCCACTGAGCGTGCTGATGTACCTTGTCAGCCGGACCCGGTTCTACCAGGTCTC
The DNA here is from genome assembly GCA_016926985.1 of Anaerolineae bacterium. GTDB lineage: Bacteria > Chloroflexota > Anaerolineae > Aggregatilineales > UBA3940 > JAFGNO01. The sequence goes on along the minus strand of JAFGNO010000245.1, from coordinate 7,088 downwards.
TGCCGCGCTGCTGCTGGCCGCGCTGCTGGCTGCGCCTCACCTGACCCTGCTGCTCCTGCGCGAGCATTCAGCACCTGAGGTGCTGATCTGGCTGGCCGTCTCTCCTGTGGTAGCAGCGGTCATTGCGCCCCTGAGCATTCAGGCAATCATCTGTGCGATTGCCCTGATCCTGTTGCTGGCGACCCCGGTTTTCTACCCGGAAGTGCCGTTCAGCGCGCTCAACACCCCATTGTGGTTTTTCAACACCATCTCTCTGCTGTCGCTGGTGGGATCGCTGCTGAGAATCCGCTATATCTGGAAGCTGAGGCAAAACGCCGCCGCGCTCAGGGACAGCGAAGAACGCTACCGGATCATGGTGGAGCATTCCCCGATTGCCATCGGCCTGCACATGGATGGGAAGGTGGTTTTTGCCAACCAGGCCGGTCTGGAGATGTTTGGCGCAGCCACCCTGGAGGACGTGATCGGGAAGTCTGCGCTGGACCTGGTTCACCCGGATTATCACAACGCGGTGATCGAGCGAATCAGGCAAAGCTATGTCAACCGGGAAGCCTCCGGCCTGCTGGAAGAAAAAATGATCCGGCTGGATGGGACCATCATTGACGTGGAGGTCGTCTCCATACCCTTTGTTTACCAGGGCAACCCGGCCACCCAGGTCATGATCCTGGATGTCACCGAGCGCAAACTGGCCCATGATGCCCTGAAACTGCTCAAGGAATTCAACGAGCGGATCCTGCACAATATGGCCGAGGGCCTGGTCCTGGAAGACCCGGATGGCTACTGCATCTTTGTGAATCCCGCCGCCGCGCAGATGGTGGGTTATGAAGTGCTCGACCTGACCGGGAGACACTGGCGGACACTGATCCCCGAAGACCAGCTTGAGATTGTGATAGCTGCCAATAAACGCCGGCAGCAGGATCGGGTCGATCAGTATGAACTGGACCTGCTCCACAAAGATGGATCGCGAGTGCCCGTGCTGGTCAGCGGCACTCCACATTACGTAGACGGAAAGTTTGCCGGCACCATTGCAGTCTTCACGCATATCAAGTCCCTGAAAGACGCATTAGGCGCACTGGAGGAAAGCGAAGAGAAGTACCGGACAATCATTGAGACCATTGAGGACGGCTATTATGAGACCGACCTGTCAGGGCGCATCACCTTCATGAACGAGGCGCTCAGCCGGATCTCCGGTTACCCACCGGGTGAGCTCACCGGGATGCACTACCACGATTTCATGTCCCCGTCGTCTGTGCGGAATGCCTTTGCGGTGTTCAACACCATCTATAAGACCGGGGAACCGGCCCGGCTGGCCGACCTCACCGGGGTACGCAGGGATGGGACCCCGCGCCAGCTTGAGACCAGCGCCTCGCTGATCCGGGACGCTGCCAACCATCCGGTTGGCTTCCGGGGGATTGTGCGTGATGTGACCGAGCGCTGGCTGGCAGAAGAGGCCACCAGAAAAGCCTACGAATCGCTGAAAGAAGTGGATGCGCTCAAAGACCAGATGATCCAGAACATCTCGCACGAATTCCGGACACCGCTGACCTATATCATCGGGCATGTCGATATGGTTCTCGATGAGGGATACGGGATGGGGCCGCTGACCGCCGAGCAAACCAACAGCCTGACTGTGACCTACGAACAGGCGCTGCGACTGCGCAAGCTGATCGAAAACTTCATTATTACAACGCGGGTGGAAGAACGCGGGCTGGAGCTGGAGACGGTTGATACCCGCGCCTGGCTGCAGCGGGCGGTGGACAGCGCGGCTGTGATGGCCAAAGATGCCGGGATCACCCTCCACCTGAAGATGCCCCGTCACCTGCCGGAAGTGATGATTGATCCCGGCGCGATGCGGCAGGTGATTGACAACCTGCTGGCTAACGCGGTCAAATTCACCGAATCCGGTGGCAGGATCACCGTGGACGCCGCCCACCGGGATGACAAAGTGGCGATCTCGGTCAGCGATACGGGCATTGGCATTGCCGAAGAAGACCTGGGTGAGATCTTTGTGCGGTTCTACCAGGTCAATGGCACCTCCCGCCGCCATTATGAAGGGCTGGGGCTGGGGTTGGCCATATGTAAAACCGTTGTTGAAGCCCATGGCGAGACCATCACAGTCTCCAGCCGCCTCGGCAAGGGAACAACCTTTACCTTCACCCTGCCGGTTGCCCCACAGGAACAGCCGCCCGGGAATCAGGGGACTTGATTGCCCCGATCAGAAATTGGGTTACAATGGATGTACACTTGACGGTAAAACTACAGTAAAGGATAAGATCATGAAATCAACATCACTCCGCCGATACGCTGCATTTGGCCTGCTCCTGCTGATCCTGGTCATTCCGGCCCTCGCTTGCGGCAGCAGCGACGGTGGTAGCACTACCACCAGCGGGCCTTCTGTCACCGTGATCAACGACAGCAGTGAGGCAATCTGCTACCTCTACATCTCGCTGAGCAGCGAGGACACCTGGGGCGATGACCGGCTGGGCTCGGCAGAAGTGCTGGGCACCGGCGACAGCAAGACGGTCAGCCTCAGTGCAGGCACCTATGATATGCTGGCCACCGACTGCGACGAAAACGAGATCGACAGCGAGTGGGAAGTCACTGTTGGCAGCAGCGGCTATACCTGGCGGGTGGGCAATTAAGCTCGTACCCCCGGTCAGGCTGCATTAAACCCGATCTGGCGGATCAGATCGACCCGGCCTGGTATGATTATGCTGCCCTGGTGATGCCAGATTAAGGCGAGGCGATCAGCCTCGCCTTTTTGATCGGGGCTGAAGGGAAGGCTACAGCGTAAATTCTGCCGGGTCAATACCCGGATACAGCTCGTTGTATATCTGTGGCGCGTAGCGTGCTGCGATCTCAGCCGTGAGCGCATTTGAGCGGGCAATCTCAGCATAGAGCCGACCGCTTTGGCGCAGGGTGCGTTCCTGCGTCTCAAAATCCACCCCATAAAGGCCAAACCGGAAGCGCGGATCGTAGCCTTCCGCCCATTCGAAATTGTCCATCAGGCTCCAGAAATAGTAGCCCCGTATCTTCCAGTTGAAATTGACGGCACGCCAGACCTGCCGCAGGTTCTGTAAAATCCAGGATGGGCGGCGGGTATCGTCTTCGTCGGGAACCCCGTTTTCAGTGATATAGATCGGCAGGTCAAACTGGCGGTGCAGCCGCCTGAGCGATTCGAAAATTCCCGCCGGGTATAACTCGCCCCACTCACCGGGGCCTTTTTCCGAGCCTGTGGGCGCAGCATAATGCAGCCCAAACGATTTGAGCCTGAATCCCGCTGCGTAGCGGGCATAGTAATTCAGCCCGATCCAGTCCAGCGTCCCTGCAACATCCGCCAGGGCCTCCCTGCGCTGGAAAAGCGGCCTCCAGCGCCCGCTGTGCAGCGCCTCAAGCGTAATGCCGTTAAACGCGTGGTCAATCAGGCGGGCGGCCTGTCGGTCGAGCGGATTTTTCGAGCGGGGGATCATGATGGCGATATGCTTGGCAAGGCCAACTTCCGCCTCCGGCTGGCACTCGTGGATAACCCGGTACGCCTGTCCATGTGCCACCAGCATGTTTTTGAGCACGCGGAAATACTGCCCCATATTCGACACGCCGGGAGGCCAGGTGCCGTTGTAATATCCCTGAGCGGCGTAGACATTCGGCTCGTTGATCGTGCACCAGACTGTGCATAAATCGGAGAAAACGGAGACTGCTTTTTCGGCAAAGCGCGCAAACCAGGCGGGGGCATCGGGATGCAGCCACCCACCCCGGTGCGCCATCCAGAGCGGGTTGGTGAAATGGTGGAGCGTGACCATGGGCTGGATGCCTGCGTCGTTGAGCGCACCGAGGATCTCGCGGTAGCGGTTGATTGCAGAATCGCTGAACTGGCCCTCGCGCGGCTCGATGCGGCCCCACTCAATCGACAGCCGGTGCGCGTTGGTGTTCAGTTCCTGCATCCGGCGGATATCTTCCTCGGCCCGCCCCGCCCACCACTCACAGGCAGCCCCGGAGGTCTGGTCGCCAAACACCCGACCGCCCCCCTGCTGCTCCCAGTCCCACCAGTCGTTGTTGGTATTGTTCCCCTCAACCTGGTGGGCAGCAGTGGCAGCACCCCACAGGAAATCACGCGGGAAGGTGAAGGTGGCTTTAATTGTGGGCAATTGGTCCAGGCCTGCGCCAACCGGTTTCAACTCAAAGACAATCATCCGGCGAATGGTTTCGCCCGCGTCAGCAGTTCGATGCTCATGATAGCTGTGATACTCAACCTCACCGAAAAACTCAACCTGTTCGGGATCAAGGTGCCGGAACAGGAACAGTGCTTTATTATTCTCCCGATGATCCCGGATTGCCTTGTTCCCCCGTAAAAAGGTCTGATCCTCCTGCTGCCCTTCACCTAAGAAGTGGAATACTTGCCTGTCGCTGCGCCAGCCATCCGAGTACCCGGTTCCCAGGTCTGGCTCAGTTGTAAACAGCATGATGTATGGACATCCTACAGGCGTGCTGATCCTTCCCAGCACCTGCCCCCCATACTGCTGGTGGATATCACGGCGCATGTAGGTTTTGCCAATCTCAAACATATATCCCCCGGCCTTGATTACTGCTCATACCTGCACCCGCACCGCCTGCGCCATGACCTCCCGCGTACCGGTATCGATGAAGCCGGTATCCAGCGCAAGATCATGGGAATAGTCATTGCCTTCAGCGACGGTATACAGGGGGGTAAGCCCGCTTTTCACCAGTTCGGCGGCGACACGGTTTACCACTGCCCGCCCCCAGCCTCGCCCGCGCACATCTGGTTCAACAAAGACATAAATTTCCGCAAAGATCGGGGAGCGCCAGTTCACGCCGGCAACTGCCACCGCCTGATCACCCCGAAGGATCTCGGCTTTAGGCATGCCGTCGGCGGTCAGCCTGGAGACCACCATCACGTTCATGTCCGGGTGGAACCGGGACGGCTCAAGGCGCATGATCATGTTTTGCGAAGGGTCTTCAATTGAAAGATATTCAGCAGCCGCCTCAAAGACATGATCGGGAACCACGAAGAGGTATGGGCGTCCGGGCAGCAATGCTGCCCGAAGCAGGTCGGGAACGGGGTTATTGACCCCGCGAAATCGCATCGTGACCAGAGGGCGAAACAGGTCAACGCCCGTCTGGCAGTGGGCGATGAACCCGTCCACCATGCCGGACGTGTCATGATGAAGGTGCAATGTGGTGCGCGCCGGGTCGTGATAGAGCGCATAGTAGCTGGCCAGCCCATCTGCTGCGTCAAACTCATTGAGCAGCGTGCGCGCCTGGTCACGAAGCGTGGACAGTGTTGCCGGTGTTGATGTGGTAATTGTCATACCTGGGTAACAGATAATTGAATCGAGTCAATTGATGACTATGGTTGGCGTATCAGAAAGGCTGGCTGTTCAGTGACAACCAGCCCCGATTATAGATGCGATGGAACAGTACGCAAACTGGGACATCGCAAGCCCATGCCCGTAAGCCTATTCAGCGATGCTTTCCTGCTCCGGGGCCAGATCAAGGTAGCGGCGCAGCGCTTCGCAGGTGGCAAACACTGCCCCGACCCTGGCCCCGTAGCTTCTTTCCTTCCCCTCGCTGATGTTGACCTGAACCAGCCCTGCCACACGGAGATTTTGCAGGTGATGGACCACCGTTGGGGCGCGCAGCCGGAGCCGGTGGGAAAGCTGCGTTGGGGTCAGCGATTCGGTCGAGAGATAATACATGATCTTCAGGCGAGTGGGATCGGACAGGGCTTTTAATGCCCTCAGCAACGAATCGGGGACCGCCTCACCAGGGATCAGGGAGGCATCCTCCGGGCGCCCGCCGTAGAGAATCAGGGTTTCGTCTTTGCTGAACCCCCCGAAGTAAATCAGCGGCGAGCTCCAGAATGAGGGTGCCAGGATGAGAGATGTCATATCGAGCTTGTCGCCAACAAAGGAGACCCCCTGAGACAGTTCCTCAACCAGTTCACCAACGGTCATCTTTGAGGCAAGTTCCTGGGCTTCCGAAAGCGCATCCTGCAAGGCGGGGTAAATTCGCCGTTCTTCCTCCGCAAAAAAGACCTCGTAATATGCCTGGAGAGCTTTGAGCAGCCGCTCGCCAAATTCCTGCGGCTGCGCCCACCACGAGAGCATTTTTTCAATGTCTTTGCGCGCTATCTTCTCGCCTTTTCCCTTACCCAGTGCCCGCAGCGTGTCAATATCTTCATCCGTATACTCGCCGCCCTCTAAAACCGCCATGAGAGTCTTGTCCCAGCCGTTCGGTTCTTCCGATGGGTGGTAGTACAGGTCAACAATACGCCGGGCGGGTTCGGTTTTTTCCAGCGCACGGATGGCTGTTGCGCTGTCTTTGGGGGGAGGAAGTTTGTAGACCCAGTACAGCGGCACGCCAAAAAACATGCTGCCGATGGATTCTTCGAGGAATTCACGGTCTGCATTGGGCAGGCGCGACCGCATCCCGGCTGCCCAGACTCCACGAACACCATACCTGGAAGGAAAATGCAGCACCTCAAGACTGACAAAAAAGTCGTAGGCTGTTCCCAGGTCCCATATTAATTCAGGTGCTGCCATCTAAACCTCCCAGTTCGGTTGCTGCTTTCATTCTGGATTGTATCCAATATCGTCATAAAAAACCGGGGAAACGCCTCACTGAGCATCTCCCCCCACTCAAATCATTCCTGGTACCGGCTGCCACTTATATCGTGATCGAGAAGTAGCTCCCTGCGTGATGTATCGGGTGCGAAACCATTGGCCCATTGTTTTGAGATGAATCCCCCGGTTTACCCTCCTCAGATACACTGTGCTCGTCGACGACGCAGTCCCCCTCCCTGCACGATCCATCAGCCAGTTTCTGGTCGAGGGAACGATGCACGGTCTGGGTACTCTGTACAATAATCCGCAAACCCATACCTCCCTCCTCTGTCCCGCCGCCTGCCCCTTGCAGGATCGGGGCTTCCAATACCCATTCTCCCACTATACCATCGACTAACCCTGCAAACAAACTACCATTAGACACGCTTTGATTAGATAACCATCTAACATTATTATAACAGATTATAACAACTTGTCAAGCAACTGGTAATAACTGATAGCGTGATGGGG
>JAFGNO010000049.1 GCA_016926985.1 Anaerolineae bacterium | reverse complement strand
TGTCCATCAAAGAAGACTCCATGCCGGCCCGGGTCATAAAAACCGGCGAACCGGTGCGCGCGGCGCGCAAGCCCGGCGGCGAACAGATCAAAGTCAAGACAGACTACCTGGTGGAGGCCCTGCTCTTTATCCCCCTCAAACTGGGCGGTGTGACCTTTGGTGTGCTCGCTGCCACCCAGCGCGAGGAAGGCAGGCGCTTCAGTGAGCGGGATGAGCGGCTACTTGGGGCAATTGCTGATTTTGCCGCCATTGCCGTGCAGAACGCACGGGTGTACGAAGCCGCCGACCGGGCGCTGTCACAGCGCGTGGTTGAGCTGGCAGCTATCAACGACCTGTCCATGGCGGTTACCCAATCCCTTGACCTGAATGAAGTGTATGACATCCTGGTCGATGAACTGAGCAAGCACCCGCTGGTTCACGACGTGATGCTCTGGCTGATCAAGGATAACGGACAGCTTGATATTTACCCTGACAATGAGGCAAACCAGAACAAACTCAAACGCACCGGCGACCAGTATACAAAAGCCGTCCAGGAAGTGGTGTCCAGCAGCGCCCCATCGGTCAGCGACTTTATTGATGTCGATGAGGAATTTACAGCAGTTGATGGCAGTTCAACATCACGGATTAAAGCCCGGTCGCTGATCGCCCTACCCCTTAAAGCCAAGAAGGACGTGGTGGGCGCACTGGCGCTGGTCGCCAAGCGCGGCTCGGTGCGGGATGATGACCTGACCCGCTTCCAGGCATTTGCCAACCCGGTTGCCACGGCGATAGAAAACGCCCGTCTCTACCAGCAGTCGGAGCAGTCGCGTGCCGTGATCACCGCCACCGCCTCCACCCTGACCCAGCCGCTCCTGATCCTGGACGATAATGGGAATGTCGTCATCGCCAATAAAGCTGCCCAGGAACTGCTGGATAAGCATATGTCCGACCTCTTCAACGGCCTGAGCGCCGGGGTCGGGCGTACAACCGGGATCCATTTGGGTGAGCAGATATACCTGGCGACCTCAGAATCCACCGAATCGGTGGGGACGATTGTGGTCATGCAGGATGTCACCTACGAAAAGCAGCTTGAACGCGAGCAGGCTGACATCATGCGGGCCCTGTCCCACGACCTCAAAAGTCCCCTGACCTCTATCAAAGGCTGGGCGCAGCTTACCCAGCAGGTCGCCAAACTGGAAGACAAACCGGAGCATTATGTCAACCAGATCGTCTATTCAGCCGACCGCATGCTGTCCATGATCAACGATCTGTTGAATATGGCGGTAAACCGCGATATCCCGGCCTCTGCCTTGCAGCCATGCAGCCTGGACCTGCCGGTTCGACGGGCCGTCAGTGATGTCCAGGGGGCTGCCCTTTCCAAGTCCATCACTATCGACTTCAGCGTCACCGGCACGCCTTTCACCATTCAGGGGGATGAAAACCGCCTCTACCATATGGCGCTGAACCTGGTAGAAAACGCGATTAAATACTCGCCAGAAAAAACCGAGGTCGCGGTTGAACTCACCTTCGATAAGACCAGCGGAATCACGCTGGCCGTTTCTGACCAGGGCCCCGGTATTCCCGAAGAAGATTTACTCCGAATCTTTGAACGTTACATACGCGGGACTAACCAGACAGACATCATAGGCAGCGGCATTGGCCTGTCGGTGGTGAAGGCGGTAGCCATTGCCCATGGCGGAAGCGCAGAAGCAATGAACCTGCCCGGTGGAGGCGCACGCTTTACGGTGAAAATCCCGGCGACAAAAACCGCTGTCTGATCAGCCCATCACATCAGGAGAAAGCCTGCCCGCTGCTCCAGGAACAGAGAACCATGACCGACCAGCTTAACAGAGAGGTCCTGCCGGGGACTGAGGAACTGAAAGAACCTATAGAAAAAGGTGACTCCGGCACGCTTGAACCCAACCTGAAATATCTCCCCTTCCCTCACGCCGCCAGCGTTGGGCGCCCAATGTGGCGGGTTCGCTTTGAGCTGCCCGACCAGCCAGAGCAGAGCTTTGGGCTGGATATCAACGACGAGATCGTTTTCGGACGGGCAACCCAGTCAGGTAACACCATAGACCTGGGGCCTTATGGCGCGCTTGAGCATGGCGTCTCACGCCGCCATGCGATGATCCAGCCAACCTCGTCGGCCCTCTATATTGTCGACCTTGGCAGCGCGAATGGCACCCTGCGCAACGGGCAGTCCATCGGGGTGAACACGCCCTACAGCCTGGTCAACGGCGATATCCTCTCGCTGGGCCGACTGCATATGTTTGTCCACATTGTTGACCGCCCGCGTGGCGTATCTGACAGCACCATCATCAAGGCTGACCTGGCTGACGCGCTGACCCATGTGGCAAAAGCGATCACCTCCCAGCTTGAGCTGACCCAGGTGCTCAAGTACATGTCCAACACCGCAATGAACCTGACCGAGTCTGCTGAGACGAGCATCTGGCTGGTTGATGAATCCAGCGGAACCCTGTTCCTGGAAGCACAGCGCGGCATTGAAGACGATACCGTCCGCCTGCTGCGCATCCCGCTCAGCGATGACACAATGGTTGGCAAGGTTTTCCAGACCGGCGAGATCATCCGGGCCAGCCGCACACCCGGTGAGACCAAAGAACTCGAGACGGTCACCGGGGAGGATGCTGAAGCCGTCATCTACGTCCCCCTCAAGCTGGGCAACACCACTTTTGGCGTCCTCTCGGCCACACACAGAGCCACAGGAAAGGAATACACCGACCGGGATCAACGATTGTTGGCTGCCATCGCCGACTTTGCATCCATTGCCATCGCCAATGCCCGCCTTTTTAAGCAGCTTGAACGGGAACGGGCAACCATCCGCTCGACCATTGATGCCCTTCCCCAGCCGCTGATCATCCTGGATGATACCAGCGCCGTCCTGGTCTCCAACCAGGCTGCCAAGCAGATTCTCGACAAATATCCCACGGAGCTTACCGAGGGGCTGCGCGCGCGGATTGGGCGCACCGACGAAATGACAATCGGTGAGAAGACCTATCTCACCACCACTGAGCACGCCCCAACCGTGGGGACAATTGTCGTCATGCAGGATATTACCTATGAGCAGCTGCTTGAGCGCGACCGCGCCGAGATGATCCATACGATGATGCATGACCTGAAAAGCCCGATCAGCGCCGTCAAAGGATGGGCTACCCTGTTGAACAGGGTCAACCCCCTGAACGACAAAGGGAAGGAATATGTCCAGCAGATTAACACCACCCTGAAACAGATGGACGAGATGATCAGCCATGTGGTGAACGCAGTTCGCATGACCGATGTTGCCACGCTGGACCTGGCTCCCTGCCAGCTTGACGAAGTGGCCCGCCATGTGATCAGAGACCTGGAAGGCGCCGCCCTTGTCAAATCAGTATCGCTGACGTTTGAATGTGAGGGGGAAGCCTTCAGCATCATGGCTGACAGCGCCCGCATTTATCACATGACCCTGAACCTGGTGGATAACGCGATCAAATATACCAGCCCGGACACGACGATCTCTATCGTTGTTGCGTTTCGGGACAACGAAGTCCATCTCAATGTTCTGGACGAAGGGCCCGGCATCAACAGCGAGGAGGCTGACCGGATTTACGACAAGTTCTACCGGGGGGTCCGGCACCGCGACGACCGTTCCGGCGTCGGGCTTGGCCTGTCAGTGGTGCAGGCAGTTGCCACCGCACACGGCGGGACAGCTACTGTGGCCAATCGCGACCCACGGGGCGCCAATTTCGCCGTGACCCTGCCCCGCGTCCCACCGGGCCATGAAGCGGCAGAGGCTGAGAGCTGAAGCCAGAAATGTTAGCGTTGTATTTGATCGCCGGGCAAGACATTGAAACGCTGCTCCTGGCTGCTATACTCTGATCAGGTAGTTACTGGCAGAAAGGGTGGAAAATGACATTGATAGGCAAGCTGATTGTACTGGTAGTCTCGACTGGCCTGCTGGCTGTCCTGTACCCGATTGTCCAGGCAGAGATCAGGATCAGAAAGGGCGTCCGAATCCCTTTACCGGTTCGGGTGGACAGCCCGAATGAATTCATAACCAGATAGCAAGGAAATTTAAAAAAACTGCCGCCTGCCTGTCAGGCGGTTTTTTTCTTTCGCATCTCCGGATACAATCCGCCTATGACGCTGCGCAGAACCCTCACCCTTGCGTTTACCCTGTCACTGCTGACCGGCTGCCAACCCCATCCTGCGCCTGACACAACTGCCACTCCTGCACCGCCCACTGTCCTGCCAACCGGTGTCATTCAGGGCCAGCTTACCGATTCGCTGTCCGGCGCCCCTATCTCAGGGCGCAGGGTTGCACTGTGCCAGGTCGTGGTGGATAACGGGGACGAGGCCGCACCCTGTGCACTGGGAGAGGAGGCGATTATCTCCGGGGAAGACGGTCGGTTTTCTTTCGGTGAGCTGGAAGCTGGCGATTATCAGCTGGTTTATGAAACCGGTGCAGGCGACTTTGATGCCGCCTTCACTCAATGGGCGGGAGCCACCCTCAAACCCGGCGACTGGGCCTGGATCCGGGATGATCTTCTGGGAATCGATGACCCATTGACGCTGAACATTCCTCTCCCGCTCGATTCGCCCATTGACCGGGCGGCTTATGCGCTGGACACGCTGTTGCTGGGCAACTCGCCTTTTGCCCTGGCCCACACACTGGTCCCCGGGGCTTATGCCATCCAGCGCGTGCTCGTCACCGGGGGCGCGACCATTGGCGTGACCGTCCGGATGATCGACCCGGATCAATACCAGAACCTGCAGGCCCTCCGGGACTCTGTTCCCCCGCTATCACACCACGAGATAGGCGTTTTTGACCGCAACCTGGCGGATCGCTGGCGGCGGTTTCAGGAAGGCGATGACTCGGCTTACCGTGAAGCGGAGGTACTTGCCATCCTGGCCTATCGCGGGGGGCTGCCGGTGCAGGCTTACGAGATCGGCATGGCACAGATCACCACACTGGATGTATACGAAGGCCAATTCATCCGGCGCACTGCCTATTACGTCACCGATCCCCAATCGGGAGAGCAAACAGTCATCGGCTGGCTTGATCCGGCAACCGGCGATGTCATCGAAGCCAGCACCTCCTACCGGCATAATATCCGCGATAACCCCGGCGAATGGATCGTTGAGGGGCCGGAAGGCGAACAGTTCTACCACTATGGTTTTTCCTATTACACCCGCTGGGAGCAAATTCTCCCCGACCCGGTGATAGCGCTGCTGGAGGATTTCTATACAGACAGCACAACATTTGTCGAGCTGAACCTTGCCGACTACCAGGCTGCCTCTCGTTCCTTTGGGGGCCACCTGGGCTTGATTCCATGGGACAATACAACCGCCAACCGGATACAAGAGTGGCTGCCCCCCATCCCCCCTTTCGTCTGCCTGCCCGATTCAGGGACGGTTGACATCCGCCGCGACCGTTTCGCTGAAACACTCACCGCCGGGCAGATCGTTGTCAACGAACAGGGGATTGCGGACTTTCTGACCAGTGAGGAAGCTCAAAACAACCCCTATATCGACTCCCCCTCCGCGGCGCTGGTGCGCGATATTCTACTTACCCCATATCGCTCCGCACACCTGTTCTCCAACCTGGAGGCAGCGATCATCCTGGCTGCAACGGCAAGCAGTGAACGCCCGCTGGAGATTCTGATCAGCGACCGGATCGACGAGGGATTTGAGGTGTCTCCGGATCGGGTGCTGCTGATAGCACGATCCGAGGTGGCGAATGTGCTGTTGGGCTATCCCGGCGCGTTGAACAGCCGCTGGGCCCATGAAATGGGGCACGTGGTTGACTTCCTTGCCCCGCAGTATGACTTCCAGGAGCCGCCATCCAACGGCAGCCGCTGCGAGCCGGTCAAATACATCATGGAATTCATGTGGTGGGTGCAGCGCTATCCCGGCGACGCCGAGGATTGGGATTGGCGGCCCATCAACAGCGGTCTGGCCCTTGCCCGCCTGCTCACCGGGATCTTCCCCAACAGCGACTGCTGATCCAAAAAGGGGCAAGGAACGATCCCCGCCCCCGACAATCCGCTTATCCCCGCCAGTCTCAGTGCTCCGGCGGCTGGCGAAACTTCGCTCGATCCGTCTCTTCTGAAGCGAAGGCCCAGAACAGGCGCAGCACAATCTCCTCCAGCCCGTATAGCTCCGGGTCATAAGACGCCACGACCACCTGCCCTTTCCTGAAGTCACCCATCAGCCAGTCGGTGAATGCGGCCAGAGTCTCCTCAATTGTTTCTGTTCGCCCGTTGCCCTGCTGGACTTTCACCATCCCCTGCGCCTTCTGCTTCTTGCCTATAGGCTTTATAAAATAGTCGCCTGCAATACAGCAGAGGTGTCGTAGTAAAAACCGCGAGCTACGTTTGGGACAGCTTCTCCACCAGAAATTTCACATTGGGTTCAAAGGCGCGCCCGCCCCATTCGCTGTACTGATCGGGGATGGTCAGCACGGTGGAACGGGTATAGCCGCCTTCTGCGACAACAGCCTGCGCCGCCTCATCCAACGCATCAAAGTAGCCAGACATCTCGTCAATGTCAGTTTTGCCGCCAACCGGCCCATGCCCCGGTACGAGTACGGTGAAATCCAGCTTTTTCATCCGGGTGAGGATATCGCGCCAGGCTGCCGGATGACCGTCCAGCATAAAGGGATGAGTTTCGACCAGCGCGAGGTCGCCTGCAAACAATATGCCTGCATCCGGCACCAGCATGAACCCATCGCTGTCGGTATGCCCGCCGCCAAAGGTCATCAACTCGACGCTGCGCGCCTCGCCATAGATGGTCAGGTGATCATCAAAGGTCATTTCGGGATGCCGGGCCTCAATCTCAGGGGCGGTTCTGGCAAGCAGCTGGTACATCGCCAGCCGGCTGTTGAAATACTGCCTGTCACGGGGATCTATGGTTCGCTCAACCTGCTTTTCCAGGTCAATAATTGCCCGTGCTGTCGACTCGGGTATCTGGGAAAACCGCCCTTCGTTCTCAACCAACAAGGCCCGTGTGCGCAGGGTGGAAATGATTTTTGTCCCTTGCGGAAACTGGTAGTTCCCGGTCACATGGTCGCTGTGAAAATGGCTGTTCACCAGGTAGCTCACCGGTTTTCTGAAGACCTGCCGGGCAGCTTTGACCAGGTCGGCGGCAGACTGCGGCAGGAAGAACGAATCGAAAGCCAACACCGACTCGCCCAGATCAACCAGCCCGGCGTTGGCGAAATCCCCACCGTCATCGCGCCGGGCAACCGCTGCCAGCACACCGTCAGCGACGCTGTAAAGGGTAAAAAATCTGGATTCAAAAGAAACCGACTCAAATGTCATGCTCGCTCCATTCAGTGGTCATTCCATTCAGCAGATAGTTTCTTTCATCTTACCGTAAAACAGCCGTCGCTGCCCTATGGAATATGGACCGATCCCGACCAGGGCAAGAAGGGCAACCAGGGGATGAGCGTACAGTGCGGCGGCAGGGGATACACCGACATCATCAGCGGGTTAATCCAGCCGATCTGAATATGGGGATGCGGCTGATTGGGAAACGAAACGCATAATGCCACCACAAAGCCTTGCTGAATCGGCCAGTTCAGCCAGTTAAACGGCATCACATTCATACCAGCCACCAGCCCGGCACACAGGCAGCCCCCCATGACAACAACAGCCGCTGCGATCAGCAGGACTGTTCCCCGGCTTCCTGCCCTGTCCCGTTCAGGCTGATGACCACGATCCGGCGCCTGCATCATACCGCCTTCTTGCACGCTCACTTGAATCCCGCTACCCCTGAGAGTATTATAGTGCTGACCCTACCCGCAGATAAAGGAGCATTCTCCAATGACCAACCCGCTCACCGATATCCCCCAATCTGCCTGGACACGCCGTCTGGACGCAGAGCTTGAATATCCTGGTCGACCCATGCGCGGCTCACTGTCGCTGGTCCTGGACATGCTGCCGACCATCATCCGGCTGATCCGGGAATCCAGGAAACTGCGCGCGACCGGACGCGAACCGGTCATGGATTTCTTCAAATCCCTTGACCCCGGCCCGGTGTTTGGCGTACCGCTTGGCGGGATCGGGGGCGGCTCGGTTACGCGGGGATGGCAAGGCGATTTCAACCGCTGGCAGATGCAGCCCGGGGTCTACACCTATGGCACGGTGCCGGTTAACCAGTTCTCGCTCTACGTCCGCCAGGCCGGGCAGCGCCACCCACGCGTCCACGTACTGAACCCCACCCGACCGGAAGGCGCGCCTTCCGGCTGGGACTGGTCGCTTCCCGCAGATCGGACCACCTATCACGCACTCTACCCACGCGCCTGGACCACTTACCGCCATGTGCCGGGGATCGCCGTCACCTGCCGCCAGGTCTCACCGATACTTCCACACAATTACCAGGAAAGCAGCACGCCAGCAGCGGTGTTTGCCTATACGATTGAGAACACAACCGATAGTGCCGCCACAGTCGGTATCCTGTTTACCTTCCAGAACGGCATTGGCAGCGCCAATGACCGCACGGACGGGCACACCAATCACCACTTTGAGCGTGATGGGATCGCCGGTATCGAACTGCGACATATCCACCGCCAGCCCAAACCGGTCGATGAGGGCCAATCGCTGGAGGAACAGCACATCTACGAAGACCCGCTGACCTTTGCCATTGCCGCCCGACCTGTTAACGGTGTGGATGTGACCTACCGCACCCGATTTGTCACCAATGGATCGTGCATGGATATCTGGAGCGACTTTGTCGCCGACGGCAGGCTGGAAAATGTCGCTGATGACCGCCCATCCTCAGACAGCACGATGATTGGCGGAGCGTTGTGCGCCACGGTCAATATCCAGCCCGGCGAGACAATCGAAATTCCCTTTGCGCTTGCCTGGGATATGCCCATCGCCCGCTTTGGAGAGGGACGGGGCTGGCACCGGCGCTATACGCGATTTTACGGGAAAGAAGGCAGCGCCGCACCGCTGATCGCCCGGGATGCGCTTGCCGGCTATCCTGACTGGGAAGCGCAGATCGCCGCCTGGCAGGAGCCAGTCCTCTCCGACGCGCGCCTTCCGGACTGGTTCAAAGCGGCGCTGTTCAATGAGGCGTATTACATCGCCGACGGGGGCACGCTCTGGACTGACGGACCGCCCATTGACCCTCCCGGCATGGACACCAAACCGGTGGATGACGGCGGCGAGATGGGGCATTTTGCCTATCTTGAAGGCCATGAATACCGGATGATCAATACCTACGATGTGCATTTTTACGCCTCATTTGCGCTGGCGCAGCTGTGGCCTGAGCTTGAGCTCTCACTCCAGCGGGATTTCGCCAAAGCGCTGTTTGCAGAAGACACCGAAATCCGCAAGGCAAGCGGCACCGGTAAAAAAGTTGCCCGCAAGGTGCGCGGGATCATCCCCCATGACCTTGGCGGCCCAACCGAAGACCCCTGGGCAAAGGTCAACGTCTACAGTTTTCAGGATGCCTCGCGCTGGAAAGACCTCAACCCCAAGTTCATCCTGCAGGTCTACCGCGACTTTGTTGCCACCGAGGATATCGATTTCCTCGCCGAGATGTGGGACGCTGTCGTCCTTGCCATTGATCATATGAAGCAGTATGACCTCGACGAGGATGGTCTGATCGAGAATGAGGGATTCCCCGATCAGACCTATGATGCCTGGACGGTCAGCGGCCCCAGCGCCTACTGCGGGGGCCTGTGGCTGGCGGCGCTGGAAGCTGCCGGGAAAATTGCTGAACTGCTCGACAGGCCGGGCGAAGCCCGCGCCTATCGCGACCTGCTGGCACGTGGGAAACAGGCGTATGAGGACCTGCTGTGGACAGGCGAGTATTACGCTTACGACGCCGGTTCCAGCCGCCAATCGAACAGCATCATGGCCGACCAGCTTGCCGGGGACTGGTATGCGCGGGCCTGCGGGCTGCCGGGTATTGTCCCGGCGGAAAACGCGATCAGCGCGCTCAAGACCGTCTTTGCGTTCAACGTGGAGCAGTTTGAGATGGGTGAAATGGGCGCGGTGAACGGGATGCGCCCCGACGGGCGGGTAGATACGACTTCACTGCAATCGCAGGAGGTATGGACAGGCACCACCTATGCGCTCGCTGCGGCGATGCTCCAGCTTGGGCTGGAGGATGAGGCGTTTAAGACGGCGCAGGGCATCGTCGACCAGACCTATAAGGAACTGGGATACTGGTTTGCCACGCCGGAAGCCTGGACCTTTGAGGGCTACCACCGTTCATTGAGCTATATGCGACCGCTGGCGATCTGGGCGATGCTCTGGGCCTGGCAGCGGCGTGCGGTGGAATATAGCTCGTGAAACAACCTATGACTTCTAGGCCCAAGATCAGGATAATTATCCTGTGGGTATTTGTTATTATGGCATATGGATTGCTGGTAGTACTTACCAATCCCCTGCTGACACTGCCATTAGAACGCCAGCAGGAGCTTTTCCGTGAAGCTGAAGAAATAGCCTGCCGACAGCGGAATGATGTACTGCGTATTGTTCCCACAGAGGATGTTGGCAAAACTCTAGCAGTCCTTGGCGTAGAACGAACCGCAATGGCAGAAGGTTACCCCATCCGAACGCTGGTTTTGATCGCCCGGCGCGGTTGTAAGGAGGGTTGGTCGAGTAACACCTGTAATCCTGGGAGCAATAAGCCTTATATCTGTTATTATGAGTGACTGATATCTCACAACCGGCATGAACAATGACAAGACCTAGTACACTGAGGCTTAAATAAGCCAACGGTTAAGCGGCAAGGGCCTTGCCTTGATAGGTCCAGCGGAAAGGCTTTGCCATCGTGC
>JAFGNO010000244.1 GCA_016926985.1 Anaerolineae bacterium | reverse complement strand
CCCCAAGGCCATCGCCACCCCACCGGATACCCAGAAAGCGCGGTGCAGTGCTTCTGGTGAATAGGGATCGACAATCTGGCCAATGATGATTGCCATGAATATGATCCCGACAATCATCAGGAAAAACATTGTTGCAATCGTCGTGCTGCGCTTCTCATCAATCTCGGATGCAAGCGACAGATAAGATACAGCAGACAGGTTATACCCCATACCCCACAGCCCGAAGGCCAGCAGGCCAACCAGTATACTGAGGGCACTTCTTTCGACCAGCAGAAAAGCCGCATAAGGGGCAAGCAAAGTCCCACCCACACACAGGATCAGCCCGGTCAGGATGTAGGGCGTCCGGCGATAACCGAGTACCGGATGTTTATCCGAATAAGAACCAATCGCCACCTGAACGGGCGACAGAATATAGGGAAGCGACACAAATATCGCTACCAGAAAGGCAGGAATCGCCAGTTCCTTGATCATCACCCGATTCAGGGTGCTGTTAATTGGAACCAGCGTAACCGCCACTGCCATGTGAATCAGTCCAAGCTGTACGCGTTTAAACCACATATTGCCTCGTCATAAGCTCTTCAAAGCAGCGCCGTTATATATATTTCCTAAGGTTTTGACATATTTTAATAATTTTCTGTAGTTTCGCCAATTTCTTACACTACCAGAATGGCCCACTGCTATGTGAAGCGGCACGTTGCCGGGCAAAATGCAGCCGCTTGTGCCTTGATCGCAGGCGCGTTGTAGGGCAGAATAACAGGCAGGCTTGACCGGGGATACCTGGAGCACAGGAGGCTAGGATGGGATTGTTCAAAAAGCTGTTCGGTGGGGAAAGACAGCCAGCGGATGAGGGTATTTATCTGTATGTCAAACTGGATCGATCTGACGAAATCGTCCGGATCCGCCTTGAACCCCGGTATGAGCTTGTTCCGGATGACGAATCCGGAGGGTACATCACGCGGAAATCCATCGTCGGACCGCGATCATACCGGCGAGCAGAGGCAGTTTTCCAGTTCAGCCCAACCCGGCAGCTTGCCAGCTGGGATATACGCGGCGGGACAATGTCAACCGGGGAAGAATGGCAAAGCCAGCAGCAAACCGATCATCCAGACGGGTAATGATGGCTAACCGATGTAGATGCTGACTTTATCGCCATCATCATCGTCAACGTTTACAACCAGTGGCTGATCGCCCAAACCTCCCTTTTCACTCTGCAGGGCTTCCAGGAATTCCGATGCCACCAGCAATTGCTCACCGGTGCTGTCATCCACATATCGGCTGGCAATTCTCAGACCAAGCCGGGTCAGGCTGAGGGGCAGCGGCAGGCTGATCGCAATTTTTTTGCCATCTTTCTCTGTCACCCGCAGATGCAGCCAGCGCGCCGCACGGCTCCACACCGCAAGGACACAGGCCAGTGCAGCAAGGGTGAAGATGTTCCAGACGCAGAACAACCAGAATGTCAGGCGTCCTTCTGCCCCGGAATACAACCATCCCAATAACAGTCCACAGGCAATTAACACGCCAACTGCAACATAAAAAGGGTAGCGCCAGAACCCCCTTATCCGGGAAATATCCGGCATGTCGCGCATTTCTAACCTTTCAGCCACTGGCGCTCTGTCAATCACAACCTCTGCATCAGCCTCCTCTGTCTCAGACAGAGTCAATAGCAGCCTGGCGGCTTCATCTGTATTGATGGCGCCTTCTTCAAGCATCCTGAGTACAGCCATCCGATCGGTTGTCATCTTATCCCCCTACTCTTCAAAGAGCAGGTCAGCCAGAAACCCGGCAGCCAAAGCCCTTGAGACCCGGTAAACCTGTGAAAGCGCCCACGGGCTGAGCAGGACAAACCCGTGCAGGACGATCAGCAAGCGGATAGAGCAGCGTGCGGAACCGCAGGCCGGAACCTATCCAGTTGAACTGAATAATACAGGCTGCTGCGAACACCCCTCCCAACATGAAGAGAATGCGCCGCAGCCAGAACTTACCGGCAATCTTACGCGATGGCAAAACGCCATTCATAAGTCTGGATCGCTAATCAGCTACCAGTTCGCCCAGGACAATGCCAGGCGTGGTTGGATGCCTGGTTGGGTACCAGCCCTTTTCAGATTTCACCCATTCCTCATCATCTGAGGGCTGGTAGGTCCGTGTCACGGGGATTGATTCATCCTTGACCATTGAAACGGTCTTGCCGGAGTGGATATCTGGTTCTTCACGCCCCTGCACCCACATACTGGCTGTAAACGTCCCGCTAAAGGGTTCGCCGGGTTCTTCTTCTTTGCGCCCCGAGTCGGGGGTCTTCACCTGGACCGGCGCCCCCCAGACAAAGACGTTGCCGCCCGTGTCACCTTCCAGATTCCAATCCTCTTTGTCCACCAGATCAACCCAGAAATCCCCCCGTTTCTTGACGCCGGGCAGGTTCTTCCGGTTGGCAAAGTCAGTCAGGAACAACTGGCGCTCAATGGCGGTGCGTTCGATTAACTGCTGCTCAGTGATCCCGTTATCCCCAAGATGGCTTTTCGCCGGTACGCCATAGAACGCCTCGGCCCGCTGGATATAGGGATGAAAAGGTCCGTGCTGGATGGCCATATCAAAAAACAGGGCCTGTCCCAGGGATGTAATGACCCCTCTCACGCTGGCACTGCTCATTGCCGGGTTCCAGTAACGATCGATAACGATTGCGTCCTGCGCATCCTTCATCGCGTCTTCCTCTGCCGCCCGGATCAGCAGGTCTTTCAAGGCTGGATCATTCCGCAGCGTGACATCCCTGGCGCGGATCCGATCCGCATAAGGGCGAAGCTGCTGAGCAATGACACTGGATGAACGCTGCAAGTAGCCATCCACCACCGTCCACAGGCTGCCGCTGGCAAGCGTAAACTGGAACCTGCCATAGCTGATGATCCCGGCATCGTAGGTCTGGTAGTTGGCGTAGCCTTTCCCCCCTTCCCAGGCTGAGGTAATGGCAAATGCCGCCAGGCGTGTTCTTTCATCAGGCATCTCTGTCTCCTTTGTTGAACCTCACTTGTTGTCAGTCACCTGAACCGGTCATCCAGTGATTATGCACCCATGTTGCCACAGGCACAACAGCGACCAGAAACACCTTATGACCGCATTGACAGGCCGATCCTGCCGCGTGCAATATCCACGTTCAGCACCCTCACATCGACCACATCCCCCACGCTGACCAGTTCATAGGGCGAATTGACCCGGAACTCGGCCATCTCTGAGATGTGAACCAGCCCATCCTGCTTCACCCCGATATCAACAAACGCGCCGAAGTCCACCACGTTCCGGACGGTGCCGGTCAGCCACATCCCGGGCGTGAGGTCTTCCATATGCAGGATATCTTCACGCAGAATGGGCAGCGGGATATTCTCACGCGGGTCACGACCGGGCCTCCGCAGGTCATCTATGATATCCCTCAGTGTCAGCACGCCAACGCCAACCTGCTCTGCGATTGTTTCAAGATCATGGCCTTTCAAGGCGCAGTCAAGGGGGCCCACAAAAGATGGCTGGTCTGCAGCAACCTGAAGTACAGCAAAGAGGCGATCCACTGCCTGATAACTCTCCGGGTGGATGCCAGTCCGGTCGAGCAAATTGCTGCTGTCCGGAATACGCAAGAACCCGGCTGCCTGCTGATAGGTCTTATCACCCAGGCCTTTGACTGATAGCAAATCCCCCCGCGACTGGAAGGCTCCCTCCCGGTTGCGATGCGCAACCAGGCGCTCTGCCAGTTTCGGCCCCAGCCCGGAGACATATTGAAGCAGCGCAGGCGAGGCAGTATTTACATCGACACCTACCGCATTCACAACCGATTCGGTCACCTGCTGCAGGGCCTGTGCAAGCTGCGCCTGATCAACGTCGTGCTGGTACATACCAACGCCAATGCTTTTCGGATCGATCTTCACCAGCTCAGCCAGCGGATCCTGCACGCGGCGGGCAATGCTCACTGCACCCCGCAGCGTGACATCCAGACCGGGCAGTTCCTGCCGCGCCAAAGGGCTGGCCGAATACACCGACGCACCCGCCTCGCTGACCACCAGGTATTTAACCTGAGCGCCCCTCTCAATGGTTTCTGCAACCAGTTCTTCTGTCTCTCGGCTGGCTGTCCCATTGCCAATGGCGATCAGGTCAACCTGGTAACGCTGCGCCAGATCATGAATGACCTCAATCGCCTGCCGCCAATCCCGCTGGGGAGGATGCGGGGTGATGGTATCCACATCCAGCACTTTGCCAGTCCTGTCGACAACGGCCAGTTTGCAGCCGGTACGATAACCGGGGTCAATCCCCATCACTATCATCCCCAAAATGGGTGGAGTCAGCAGCAGGTTCCGTAAATTGGTGGCAAAAACGTTGATTGCGTGTTCGTCTGCCCGCTCAGTCAACTGGCGGCGGACTTCGCGCTCAATAGAGGATTTGATCAGGCGTTTGTAGGCGTCGTCAACCGCCAGAAGCAGGTCATGAGCCAGCGGAGAATCCTCACCAAGAACATACAGCCCCAGCAGGTCGTCAGTGATCCGCTCATCGGCCATCTGGATATGAATATGCAGGACTTCCTCTTTTTCTCCGCGATTAAGGGCCAGCACCTGATGAGGACGCAGCGATCTGAGGGGCAGCGTAAATTCGTAATACAGCTCAAAGCGGCGTCTTTCATCAGCCTTTTCAATGCTCTGTGTCGATAGGAGCATCCCAAAATCCCAGGCACTCCGGCGGGCAATTTCCCGGCACCGGGCATCGTCAGCCACAACCTCGGCGACAATATCGCGCGCGCCCTGCCAGGCTTCCTCCGGAGTGGGGACTGCATCACTGAGAAATTCACCAACAGCCCGGTCCTTCAGGGCTGGATCGAATACCTCCTGCGCCAGAATCCACTCGGCCACAGGCTCAAGACCATTTTCGCGGGCCATCTGGGCGCGAGTGCGTCGCTTCGGCTTGTATGGAAGATAAAGGTCCTCCACCTCCTGGATCGTCTCGGCGTCTTCGATTGCCTGCTCAAGTTCAGGGGTCAGTTTACCCTGTTCGCTGATACTCTCAATAACCGTTCGCTGCCGGTCATCCAGTTTGCGAAGGGCATTCAGCTCAGCCCGGAAGCGAGCCAGCTGCTCTTCGTCCAATCCCCCGGTCATCTCTTTGCGATAACGGGCGATGAAAGGAAGGGTATTTTCTTCATCAAACAGGGTAGCAGTTCTCTCAACCTGGCTGCGCTGCAAGCCCAGGCGGGCAGTTAATCGGCCAATCAGGTCTCTCAACGATGTTATCCTTTTAGTAATAGATCACGACGGGCGACAACCTGTGTCGCCCGGTGGTTTTCCAGTGCGATAAGCATAAGGTTGCCCGGCAGGGGCAAACCATTCAACGTGCTATGGCAGCCACAGTCGGCTGTGATCGCCCAGGTTCATGATCAGGCCGTGCGGCTTTCGACGGTTCTGTTTAATAGTGGCATGGCGCCCAATCAGGCTGTCACGAAGTTGCGACTCCACGCCAATGATCCGCGAGTGTTCCAGCACGATACAGCGCTGAAGTTCGCTGTCCTCAACCACACAGTCATGGTAGATGCTGGTGAATGGGCCTATGAAGCTGTTGACAATCCGGGTATTCTTACCAATAATCGTCGGCCCCCTGACGGTGCTGTTGATAATCTCAGCCCCCTCCTCCACGATCACCCGAAGATCTACTGTTGAACTGCTGTCCACAGTTCCCGCAATATATGGCCTGAGTTCTTCCAGAACCAGCGAATTGGCATCCAGCATATCGGTTGGCTTGCCAGTGTCGATCCACCAACCTTCGTGGACATAGGGAAATACCGTATAGTCAGGATGTGTCACAAGCCACTGGATAGCATCGGTGATCTCCAGTTCCCCTCGCCAGGATGGCTTGATGGCTTCAACAGCCTCAAAGACATTATGGTCAAACATATAGATGCCCACCAGCGCCAGGTTAGAGGGGGGTTCCTTTGGCTTTTCGATCAATTGGATAATCTCGCCGCTCTCACTGAGCTGCGCCACGCCAAAATGCTCCGGGTCAGGCACGCGCTTGAGCACAATCTGGCTGTTATATTGGCTGTCAGCAAACTGCTCGATCAGGGAGCTGATCCCACCCTCAATAACATTGTCCCCCAGGAACATGACAAACCGGCTGTCCCCCAGGAAATCGCGTGAAATTTTGACGGCGTGAGCCAGCCCCAATGGAGCTTCCTGAGGAATGTAAGTAATAGAGACATTCCAGCAATCGCCGTTTCCCACCGCTTCCCTGATCTCGGGGCCGGTATCGCCGATGATGATTCCTATCTCGTCGATCCCGGCATCCCGGATCATCTCAATCACCCGAAAGAGCACCGGTTTATTGGCAACCGGGATAAGCTGCTTGGCGCGCGTATAGGTCAATGGGTAGAGCCGGGTGCCTTTCCCCCCGGCAAGGATTAAGCCTTTCAATGTTCCCCCTGTTACTTTGTCTATCAGCCCTGCTGCGTCTTCTGTGAATCGCCTGAGCGCGTATCGTCTGTTGGTTTTTTGGTGATATCAGTGGTGCGCATCGCGGCTGAAGGCGGTGTAGGCTCGCCTGCACCGGCTGACGCATTGGTCACCGCCTGGATATCGCTGCGCGAGTCTTCCTCTGGCAGGTCTTCCAGCCAGGCCGGGTGCCGTGGAAGCTTTGATATTTCCTCGCCGTTGATCGCGCGGCGGATTACTGCCGCCGCTCGAACACCCCGCCAGCGAATAACTGCCGCGCCAATATCCGGATTGGCATGGGCAGGAGCTGCACCTACATAACCCGGCCAATCCTTCATCTGGTATAACTGCCCCCACTCAATGCTGCGCAAGGTCTTATATACCCGGTCAACCAGTTCCGGCTTCAATGAGAGCATCATCGACGTTTCAAACATGGAGGCGTGAACACTGCCGCGCAGCACCACCTCCTCAGCCGGCGAGAGTGGGCGTCCCAGCAGCGTTGCCAGCCCAGGCGTGACATCCAGTTCCGCCCCTGCCATCACATAACCTGCCGGTTCATACATAATGAGCCCGGGGTGGCACTCGCGCATCTCGCGGCAGGCCTCATCGAGCGTCCGGCTCTGGTCAGCCCCGCCATGAAAGCCAATCGGGAATATTTTATTAAACCCGTAGCGCACCATATGCCCGGCAATATCCAGAACCAGTGCTTTCAGCGTTTCATGACTGATCCACACGCTGCCCGCCTGACTGAAGAGTTCCGGACGGCGCAGGTCAACCGGATCCGTTCCATATGGCAGGGTTGGCAGCAGCAGGATGTTCATCATCTCATCGTGATCCAGCAGCCAGGCCACTGCAGCTAATGTCACTGCTTCCACCGCATAGGTATCGGTGCCCAACGGTAGGTGAGGACCATGCTCCTCCACCATACCAGTCGGCAAGATGACAATAGTATGATCTCTATCAAGCCTCTTGAGTGTCTCGAGCGTAACATCAGTCAGACGATGCAACCGCTTGTGTTCCAAACCCGGTGCCATGTATTTCCCCCTGTCTCCGCCCTCAAGCTTACACTAATACGTCATCGATCGCTTATCCACTTCGGCATCGGTCAGTATCGCACCCAGCAGATGAGCCCCGACCCGCTCAAGTAATTCTTTGGCCCGCTCTGCGTGGTCGCGTTTTGACCCACGAGCTTTGAGCACCAGCAGTACGCCATCCACCTTGGAAGACAGCAAAGCCGCATCGGTTACAGCTATGACGGGCGGCACATCAAATACAATGTAATCGCTCTCCGCCAGCAGGTGGTTAATTACCTCGTCCATTTTCTGTGAGCCAAGCAGGTCAGCAGGATTGGGGGGCAGCGGGCCGCTGGGCAGCACCCAAAGGTTCTCGACCCCAACATCAACCAGCGGAGGGGCAAGCGCCTCGTCAACCATCATCGTCGTCAGCCCTGGTTCCTGGCCAATTGCCCAGATTTCATGCTGGACAGGACGCCTCAGATCGCAATCGATCAGAATGGTCTTCCTGCTGCCCTGAGCCAGCGTGACCGCCAGATTGGCTGCAGCAGTGCTCGCCCCTGCTCCGGGCGAAGGGCCAGCAACCACCAGCGTACGCAGCTGTCTGCCCGGGCTGGAAAACACAAGATTCGTGCGTAAAGTACGATATGCCTCACTCACCCGCGATCGTGGATCACTGAGTGTACATAAGTTTGGCTGAGTCATCGTTACCTCAATTCACATATTTCAATAAAACCGGCTGTTCCAGCACGGAAAACGACTTTCCAGAAGTCAATGCCAACCCTGGTGTATTAGGGCGCAAATAAGCCTGCAATTGAGTCATCGCTGGCCCAACTGCTGAAGTATTTCGCAAGCCGCCCTCAATCACGGCCTTATCCAAGCCGCGAAACCCTAGCCGCCCTCCATGGGCGGCACAACGCCCAGCAGCGGGAGACCCAGCTGCTGCTCAATATCCTCAGTTGAGCGGATAATCCCTGCTTCCAGGTATTCAAGCACAAACACGAGGGCCAGGCCAACCAGGAAGCCCATAATGGCCCCGGCGGCGGTGTTGATCAGCGTTTTGGGACGTTCAAGCGCATAGCGAGGGTCATCCAGTATTTCAGCGTCTATCCGGTCTTCTCGCCGCACTTCCTGGTTCCGGTCATTACGCCACAGGAGAAACTCCGCCGCCCATTCGCGGGCAATATCATTGGCCAGGTCGCCATCAGGATTTTCAACCTCAATGGTGATCACCAGGGTATTGATATCCCCGGCAATCCGAACATCACCAAGCAACTCAAGCGGTGTCATATCAAGCTTAAGCGTGTCGATCACATCAGCCGCGCGATACGTGCTGTTGAGCCAGGCCTCATACGGGCCAAGAAGCTGCTTGGCAGCCTGTGCCTGTCCAAAATCGGAACGGGCAGGCTGGACCAGAATCTTCACTGTTGACTGGTAAAGCGGTGCCCGCTCCTTCACAATCAGGCTGAAACCATAGGCAGCGACGGCGGTGATAACGGACAGGACAACCATAATCCAACCGCGCCGCCAGATAATTTTCAGATACTGCTGCAACTGCATAATGCCTCCAGAGCCGGTCAGTAGCGTTTCCGGCGGGGGATTTCCGCCAAAACCGGCACGCCCATTTCTTCTATTTCCTGAGACTCACATACAGTGGGATCCAGGTATTCGACCAGAAAAGCCAGCGCAAAGCCAGCCGCCACACCAAGCCCGACCTGTAAAATTGGCATCAGCCGGTCCTCCACAGGCGGTGGAACCTCAACAATACCGGTAGCATCTAGGGCTGAAATGACAACCGTGCCATCACCAATCTGCGGAAAATAATCAGCGCTGCTTTCTTCCAGCACCGCAATCGCTGAATTGACCAGAACAAGGAGCGCATCAGCATCGTGCCAGCTCATAGTCAGTCTCAACAGGGTATGCGCGCTCTCGACAGCAATATTGGCCTGAATTATCGTTGCCGCGACCTCTACGCCCTGTTCCGCAGCACGTTCGGCGATCTCCTGGCTGAATGACCCGGAGCGCATCCAGTCTCCCAGACCAACGATCAGGTACTCACTGGCCAGCCAGGGGTAATAGTGGTCTGCTTCATAGCTGGTAACTTCTTCGCCAGGAGGTACAGCCGCAGTGAATCGCACGCTGGTCGTGTAGTAGGCTGGCTGCTGGTCATGGCGGTCGACCCAGAACTTAAAACCCGTGACGACCAGGGCAGCCGCTGTCGGCAGCACAATCAGCCACCAGCGGCGCCGTATGATTTTCCAGATTGCCCTAAGCTCCATGATATGCCCTCACCGGGTCAGGATCAGCCGGCGCCAGATACGTGACGATCATACTCAACCTGGACAAACTCAGCTAATTGTGACCTGAACAACGCCGTGTCGAACCGTTCCGCATTGCGGCGGCAAGCCACTGGATCAAAACTGACCTGTTCGAACCGACGCATCGCATCCAGCAGGCTCTCAACCGACTGCTCGGCGAAAAAAACGCCGGTTTCCCCATCAATGACCGTGTCGAGTGCACCGCCCCCCTTGAAAGCGATAACCGGGCGACCCGCAGCCTGCGCCTCTACCGGCGCAATGCCAAAATCTTCCAGGCCAGGAAAAAGGAAGGCTTTGCATCGAGAGACAAGATCCGGCAGGTCATCTTCTGGCACACGTCCCAGGAACGTGACGGTTGCGCCTGCCTTTCTTTCCAACTCAGCCCGGTCCCGCCCGTCCCCTACCACAATCAGGGGTTTATCGAGCCGGGTGCAGGCCTGTACTGCCAGATCAACCCGTTTGTAGGGAACCAGGCGGGATACCACAAGAAAATAGTCCTCATGCGCAGCTGTTGGCTCAAACCGGTGTGTATCCACCGGCGGGTAAATAACCACCGACTCGCGGTGATAAAACTGCTTGATTCGCGCCTGAATTGCGGTTGAGATTGCCACGAATTGCCCAACCCTCTGGGCCGCCTGGTAGTCCCAGCGCCGCATCATCCGGATCACCGGTCGTAAGATGGCTGCTGTGGTAGCTGACAGCCGCTCGCGCTGCACATAGTTCTGGAACTGCCACAGGTAACGGGTTGGGGTCAGGCAATAGCAAAGGTGGTGTGTTTCTCCAGTATTCACCCCATGACAGAACCCGCTTTTGTTGGAAAGCACCAGGTCATAACCGCTGAGGTCAAGCCCCTGCCATGCCATCGGGTAGACGGGCAAATAAGGCTGGTGGTAAGCATGGATCGCAGGGAGGTTATCCATCCAGGTGGTGCGAATATCCCATTCACGGTAGAAATCAGGCATCCTGACCGGATCATAAATGGATGTATAAACCGGGGTATCAATGCCGAACAGGTCTACCATCTGCTCAAGCACATTTTCAGCACCGCCAATCTGGTTAAGCCAGTCATGAACAAGGGCCAGCTTCATACCCGATCCATCCCATCGAGGCGGCGCATCACCGGCTCAAATGTGAACCGGTGGATCTCACATGGGCCAAATTCACGCAGAGCCTCACGATGCTGCGCGGTTCCATACCCTTTGTGGGCTGCAAACTTGTATTCAGGATACTGCCTATCCATCTCCAGCATGATCCGGTCACGGGTCACTTTTGCCAGTATGCCTGCAGCAGCGATGCTTAAAGACTCATGCTCGCCGCCACGCAGGCTCGTCTGTGGCAGATCCACCCGGCGAAGCACCAGCCTGCGCCCATCGATCAGCAACGACAACGGCGGCGTATTCAGCTGCTCCAGCGCACGGCGCATTGCCAGCCGGGTTGCCCCAACCACGTTCAACTCTTCGACTTCTCGCGGTCCAGCAATGCCCACCGCGAATGCCTGCGCAACTTCCTGAATGATGTCAAAAAGCTGATCGCGCTGCCTGGGGGTGCACAGTTTGCTGTCTTTCACATCCTTCAAAGTATCCAGCAAACCGGGACGCTCCAAAGGCAGGATGACCGCCGCCGCCGTCAGCGGGCCAGCCCAGGCGCCGCGCCCGGCTTCGTCCAGACCGGCAACCGGGGCCAACCCCTTTCCCATCATTTCCTGTTCATATTTCAGGCCGGGTTTTGCCGGGCTTTTCATGCGCTTTTATACCGTCCAAGCAGCCAGTTCAGGCGGATCTTCAGCACTTCAATCAGCATTTCAAACGAGTCGCGGATAGGGCTGATCCTGCTCTGGGGCATATAGTACCAGGTGATCGGCACCTCAATGATCCGGTAACCATGCTTTAAGGCAAGGAAAAGCAATTCCACATCAAAGGCCCACCCGGTAATGCTCAATTTAGGCAGGATTATCTCAATGACATCACGCCGAAAAAACTTAAAACCACACTGGGTATCCTGTATTTTGGGAATAGCCAGCATACGAACGATGAGATTAAACACCCGCCCCATCAGGTGCCGGTATTCCGGTTCATCAATCCGCTGGGCGCCGTCTGCTTCCCGGCTGGCAATGGCAACGTCGTATCCGCTCATGGCTGGAGGCATAAACCGGGCAATCTCGGAAACAGGCATCGAGAAATCCGCATCGCACATGAACAGGTAATCACCAACGCCAGCCTGCAGCCCGGCGCGAACAGCGGCCCCTTTTCCCGGGATGGGTTCATGCAGCGTCCGAGCGTAGGTATGTTTTTCAGCAAAAGCACGGGCAATTCGGGGAGTCTCGTCGGTGCTGTTGTTGTCCACGAGGATCACTTCAATAGTGTAATCCTGCTCAGCAACAAACTGTTCGACCTGCTCCAGGCTTAAAGGCAGCCGTCCAGCCTCGTTATATGCAGGAATGATGATGGACAGCAGGGGCCTGTTTGGTGACTCTGTCATTACCCTATCCAGCGTTTTCCATAGCGGCTTCAGGCGACCAGGCCACAACAATACCAGATGCAGTTGCGATATCCAAAAACCATAAGCCAGTCGTCCCCCACCCGTCGAGCAGATATTAGATAACATTTGAAATAGTCGAAAAGGTGGTAAAATAGCCGCCATGATGATGAAATATTACCACCTCAAGCAATATCCGAATATCT
>JAFGNO010000243.1 GCA_016926985.1 Anaerolineae bacterium | reverse complement strand
GCGTTATGCGCCATCAAGTTTTTGTACCAATACACGCTGAAACGCCCCTGGCCGCTGTGCGACCTGGTGCGACCGGGCAGGGTGAAGAAACTGCCGGTCGTGTTGGGTATCGAGGAAGTCCAGGCCATTTTAGGTCAGGTGGAGCATCCGCGTTATCGGGTGTGTTTGACCCTGATCTATGCCTGCGGGTTGCACATCAGTGAAGGGGTGGCCATCCAGGTGACGGAGGTGGATAGCCGCCGGATGCAACTGCTGATCCGGGCGGCCAAGGGGAACAAAGACCGCTATGTGCCCCTGCCCAAGCCCTTACTGCCCCAACTGCGCCAGTTCTGGTTGAGCCACCGGCATCCGGTGTATGTGTTTCCGAAAGGGCCTCGGGGTGGTGCGGACCCACGGGCTGACGGGCCCATGTGCACGGACAGCGTGGGGAAAGCCTTCCGTGCGGCGCGATTTGAGAGCGGGGTGACCAAAGCAGCGACCGTGCATACCCTGCGCCACTCGTGGGCGACACATTTGCTGGAAGCCGGGGTGCCACTCCCGGTCATCCAGCAATGGATGGGGCATGCGTCACTCCGCAGCACGATGCTCTACACGCATCTGACCCAACGCATCGAAGCCAGTGCATTGGATAAGTTGAGTGAACTGCTGGCCGGGCTGCTATGACCACCCTGGCCGATATTGTACGCCAGTATGGTCCGGCCTACGAAGAAAAGTATGGCGACCGCATGTTACCCAGCCATCGCCGTGTCTTGCGTGACATTGTGCTCTGTCGCACCGCTGCGCTGGGCGGCCATATGTATTACTGTGCCGACTGCGAGGCCACACACTACCAGTATCATTCGTGCCAGAACCGGCACTGTCCCCAATGCCAACATCAGGGTGAACAGTGGTTGGCCCGGCAGCGTGACTTGCTGCTGCCAGTACCGTATTTCATGGTGACCTTTACCCTGCCCGCCGCCTTACACGAGGTGGCGCGGCAGCACCAAAACGTGATCTACAACAGCCTGTTCCGGGCTTCCGCCGAAGCGCTTCAGCAGTTGGCGCAGGACCCGCGCTATGTCGGCGGACAAATCGGCATGGTCGGCGTGTTGCATACCTGGGGGCGCAACCTCAGTTACCATCCGCATGTTCATTATTTGGTGCCGGGCGGCGGATGGTCAAAGTCAGATAGGCAATGGCTACCTGCTCGCCGGAACTTTTTCGTCCCGGTCAAAGCGCTGTCCGTGCTGTTTCGGGCCAAGTTTCGGGATGCTTTGCGTCAAACGGATTTGTTCACCCAGATACCTGCTGCGGTCTGGCAGCAGGATTGGGTGGTCCATTGCAAACCGGTGGGTAAGGGCGTGGGCGCGCTCAAGTATCTGGCTCCCTACATCTTCCGAGTCGCTATCAGCAATCGTCGTATTCTCAAGGCAACCAACGGCCATGTCACCTTTCGGTACCGTGAGTCGGATACCGGATGTTGGCGCACCTGCACCCTGACCGCTGACGAGTTCCTGCGGCGATTTCTGCAACACGTGTTACCCAAAGGGTTTGTCAAGGTGCGCTACTATGGCCTGTTCAGCCCCAGTTGGCGTCAGCACTTGCCCATGATTCGGGATACCTTGACCGTTCCTGCCGATGAAGATGGCTGTGCTTCGACGCTCGCCTCCTTAGCCCAAGTTGTCCCGGCGTTGCCGGTTGCCACCGTGTCTTGCCCTCACTGCGGGCAATCGATGCAGTGGGTCAAGCGCCTGCGTCCGTCCGCGCGCTGTCCACCGTGATGGTGCGCGCCTTCGCATACCCCTGGCTGACTTCCATTTGCGGATGGTGGTCTAGCTACGGCTTTGCCTGGGCTTGCTTTTCGGGGATACTGCCCGTCGTTTTCAGCGGGTTGAATGGGGGCAATCCGCCCGCTGATTGGGGCGCATCGTCTTCGCCCACGCCTTTTCCTTCCGCCTTACCCCTCCGCTACCGTTCTTAATTTCCATAGCATGGCCTTGGGCGCGCCGGCTCAGTTCAACCCAGATTATGCGGCGGCTTCGCGCCGCATAATCTCTTTATCGTTGCCCAAGATATGCCGCAGCAGCTTGGCATCCAGCAAGGCGGTGCTGTAATCTCCGTGGCTGCTAAAGTCGATAGTTTGAGAGGCGGTGGCTTGTTTCATTTCCATCACGAGATTTTTGCAGAAGGCGATTACATCCAGCGAGGCCGGTTCAACGCTGAGTTTGCCGGATTCAACTTTGCCCAGCGTGAGAATATCATCCAGCATATCGACCATCACGCTGATACTGGTTTTGATGCGAGCATATTTCTCATCTATTTTTTCACGGTCCAGTCGATCTCCATATTGGTGGATGAGACTGATCGTACTCTGGATCACGGCCAGGGGATTACGCAAATCGTGCGCCGCCATCGAGACGTATCGTGATTTAAGTTCGCTCAGTTCCATCTCGTGTTCAAGCAGTCTACGGAGCCGTGCTTCCAGTTGTTTGCGCTCGGTAATATCCCTCAGGCTGCATACCACGGCGAACAAGCGATTGTCTGAGGCGATCACCGGCGACAACATCACGTCTGCGTCAAAGGATCGGCTGTTTTGGCAGCGCGCTATGACTTCCAGCCGTTCGGGCCGCCCGGTTTTCACGACGGTTTCAAAACTCTGTTCAAGTGCAGAGATATGGTCGGGGATGACCAGTGTGTGCAAAGGCTGGCCATATACGCTGTCTGGCGTACACCCAAACGCTTTATCGAAGGCAGGGTTAGACTGGTTGATGGTACCGTCGGCGTAACACAGAATCATCACATCGCTGCTGCTGTTGAGGATCGCTTCGATGCGTTCCTTGGCGTGATTGAGTTCTTCGGTTCGTTCGATCACACGTTGTTCCAGGGTGGCGTTCAATTCATGCAGTTGCAACTCTGCCTGTTTGCGTCGTGTTATGTCGCGACCGATGCCTACCAGCCCGATTACGTTTCCCTCAGCATCGCGCAGGGGCACTTTGGTCGTCAGCATCCAGCCCTGGGTGCCATCCGGTGTGATGAACAGTTCTTCCTGGTCAAGCAGGGATTGGCCCGACTCAATGACAGACCGGTCATCGGCGTCATACTGCTCGGCCAATGCCGGCGGATAGTAGTCAAAGTCTGTTTTGCCGATTGGTTCTTCGGGAGAAGCCGCGCCCATCTGAAGCGCGTCTGCTACGTTCTTGAGGATGAACCGGCCCTCGAAGTCTTTGGCGTAGATGCGGTCTGGCAGGCTGTCGACCAGGGTGCGCAACAACTGGTAATTGGCCGCCAGCGCATTCTCCGCCTGTTTGCGCTGCTGTTCCAAATCAATGCCGTGCAGCGCAAAGGCGATATCTCCGGTTATCTCTTCGAGCAAACCGGGCTCTTCAGGATCGTTGACATACACTATGGGGCCCGAAACCGTTAGCACCCCGAAAACGCGGCCTTCGTGTTCCAGCCGGATGCTCATTCTGCCCAGATGTTCATCGGCGCGCAACAGAGGACAGTCGCCACATACAGTCGTGTCGGCAATACCCAGCGTGCCTGGCTGTGCCAGCGCTTGTTGGACACAGTAAACCCACTCCCCGCGCTGCAAAAGCGGCTCCAGGTGCGTTCTGATCGCATCCGGTCCGGCTGACGCCATGGTCAGCAGTGCGCCTGACTCATCAATGAGGGCGATCCAGGCAATGTGGTAGCTACGAGTGGCGATGAGGTTGTCACACGCGCCTTGCAGCAACCGGTCGCGGTCTTTCTCATGGACGATAAGCTGGTTCACGTTGCGGATAACGCGCAGCACAGCGGTCAGGTGTTTTTCCCGCTCCTCAGCAAGTTTGCGCACAGTGATGTCATTGGAGATGATCTGGACTCCTACAACTGCGCCGCTGGCATCATCAATCCTGGAATAATGGACAAATCAAAAGAAACTCGCATAATTAGAGGGTATGGCAAAACGAACCTTTACCCTCACCGAACAAGAAATCAAAGCCT
>JAFGNO010000242.1 GCA_016926985.1 Anaerolineae bacterium | reverse complement strand
GCAACCTTGATGCCATTGGAATTGCGGGTAGCACCAACCGTCAGTCCGGCAAGATTATCCCCTGCCTGCACCGGGCTTTCCCCAGCACGCGCCAGGAGCGCCTGCTGTCCCCTGCCGGGCGGCGTGAACGGCCCAGCCACAAACTCGTTGGGATCGTAAGGGGCCAGCACGCGGGCCAGGATGGTCATGATGATCATCAGTATCAAGATCAGGGCACCTGTTACAGCCAGGTACCACTCAGTGCCATACCAGATTCGTCCCTGCCAGATGCGGCGCACCAGGCCGATGTCTTCAGGCACCGGGAAAGGCGTGACTGATGGTGAGCCTTTTACGGGTAATTCAGCCATATCAGTACCTGATCCGGGGGTCTAGGAAACCATAGAGGATGTCGACAAACAGGCTTACAGCC
Source organism: Anaerolineae bacterium (assembly GCA_016926985.1). GTDB lineage: Bacteria > Chloroflexota > Anaerolineae > Aggregatilineales > UBA3940 > JAFGNO01. Next base: position 9,517 of record JAFGNO010000242.1, on the reverse strand, counting down.
GCGACCAGCAGCGCAAAAAACAGGATGCTCCCCTGAAGGGTGGAGAAATCACGGTCGTAAATGCGGTCTACCACCAGCCTGCCAAGACCGGGCCATGAATAGGTCGTCTCGGTCAGGATGGCACCCGCCAGCAGAATTGCAAACTGCAGGCCCATCAATGTGACAATAGGAATAAAAGCGTTGCGCAGCCCGTGCCGGTAAACCAGCACCCGCTCGCGGATGCCGCGTGCGCGCCCGGCGAGGATGTAGTCCTGCTCCAGCACATCGAGCATATTAGCCCGTGTGAGACGGATAAAGATGCCGGACAGCACCAGTCCAAGCGTCAATGATGGCAAAACCAGGTGGTGCAGCGCATCCAGCAGTAGCGACCAATCGCCTTTAAGCAGCGCATCCACGGTGTATAGCCCGGTGATGGTGTAACTTGGTGTCATGCCCGGATCAAGCCGCCCTGAAACCGGAAACCATCCTAACTTAGCCCCAAATATCATCTGGGCCATCAATCCCACCCAGAAGATTGGCAGCGAATACAGGATAATGCTGATCACCCGGATGGTGTAATCGGCAGGGCTTTTCCGGAACTGGGCCGCAAAAGCCCCGGCGAAGGTTCCAACAATGACTGTGATCAGCATACTGAACACGGCAAGCTCGATAGTCGCCGGAAAGAAGGTCATGATCTCGTCAATGACAGGCCTGTTGCGGGTCATTGAATCGCCAAGATCGCCCCGCATCAGGTCAAACAGGAAATCAAAGTACTGGACATGCAAGGGTTGATCCAGGCCAAGGGTGGCGCGGAACTCAGCAAGCTGCTCCTCCGAAGCTCCTTCGCGCAGGATCGCCAGCGCCGGGTCGCCGGGCATCACGCGGAGCACAAAAAATACCAGCGTGACCAGGATCAGCACCATTGGAATGGTGAGAAGCGAGCGCACAACAATGTAGCGCCTTAAACCAGGGGACATACCAACCTCTGTGTCGGGAAGTGTTTTGCAGCCTGTCTATATCTATGCTGTGATAAGAAAGGGGGCCTGATGCGCCGATTGGGTGATCAGACCCCCGTGATAGGGCCAGTTACTGCGCTTACTTCTTTAGCAGGAAATAGTGCAGGTTGGCAATCGGGTCAAGCACAACGCCCGATACATCATCGGCATAGGCGATCAGGAGCTTACCCTGTGCCAGCGGGATGAAGGGGGTCTGCTCAACCCAGTAGGTCTGGATTTCTTCCAGAATTGCAATTCGAGCATCCACATCCAGCTCGCCCGCCTGTGCATCAAGCAGTTCGTCCATGCGCGCATCGCTGTAGTATGAGCCTGACCAGGCCGCCGGCGAATGCGCGAATACGTTGGTGTAGTTGTCCGGGTCAAGGTAGTCGGGATACCAGCCCATCAGCGATACGGGCAATTCACCCGCGCGACCCGCGTCACGATAAGCTGCCCACTCGGTGAACTGGAGGGTCACCTGCACCACGCCGCTGGCTTCAAGCTGCTGCTTGAGCACGGCAGCAACATCCGGCTCGGTGTCGCCATAGTGGGTTGGGCTGTACCAGAGGTCCATGACCAGCGGGTTGTCCTCGTCGAAACCGGCAGCAGCCAGCAGCGCCTTTCCAGCTTCTACGTCCTCCGTACCCTCATAGGTCGGCAGGTGCCCCAGGAATCCCGGAGGAACCATCGAGTAGAGGGGCAGCTTGATGCCCTGCCAGCCCAGGTCGCAGATTTCCTCACGGTTGATGAGCTGCGCCAGACCGAGCCGGACATTGGGATCATCGAAGGGAGGAGTCTGTGCATTGAGGACAATATAGCGGATCTCCGTGCCGCCAGCGACCTCAGTGGTAATCCCGGATGCGCCGACCAGCGCATCAAAGTCGGCGGGCGACAGGCTCTTCCAGGCCACATCGATCTCACCGTTCTGAAGGGCAAGCGCCATCGTGGGCGAGTCAGCGAAGTAGCGGACAATCACCCGGTCGGTCTCGGCGGGGGTGCCATAGTAGCTCTCGTTGCGGACGAAAATCAGTTCCTCGCCCTCAGTGAAACTCTCAATGGTGTAGGGGCCAATACCACAGGCGGTATTTTCTTCATCCGGACCGGTTGACCACTGATTGGGGTTGAGGATCTTCCAGACGTTGGTCGCAATGAGCTGCGGCGCAAACGGGAACACATCAGCGAATGTGACGCTGACGGTCATATCATCGACTTTTTCGTAGCTGTCGACATAGGCTGTGAAGAGGAACCCGGCATTCTCACCAAGCTCGGCGTCAACCGGCCCGATACGATCAAAGGTGAACATGACCGCATCGGCGTTGAGTGGATCGCCGTTCGGGAAGGTGACCCCTTCGCGCAGGTGGAAGGTATAGGTCAGACCATCGGCGCTGACATCATAGCTCTCGGCGAGGGCATATTCAACCTCACCCGCTGAGCCGGGAGTGGTGTTCAGCAAGCCATCTGCACACTGGTGGGTAATTTCCCAGTCATGGAAGCTGTAGACCCAGGCTGACTCAAAACTGGACCAACTGTCGGTTGTGCCAACGATGATCTGGGTTGGTTCGGTTGACTCGTCAGTCGGTTCATCAGTCGGCTGCCCACAGGCAGTAAGAACAAAGCTCAATGCCAGAAGTGCAAGAAGCACCCAAAACAGTTTACGCATTCTACTCTCCTCCAAGTTATAGTTGACTATTTCACGGGGAAATATCTCAAACATGCTGCAATAGCGGACCTCCTTGAGTATGGCCAGCAAACATTATACGCAGAGAGCGTGTGCAGTGAAGAAAAATTGAGCGATAATGATTCTGCCAAGCCCGATAATCACGTCCCATTGTAGGCCAGTCCTGGCCTTGGAGTCAATTCTGTGCTGGATAAAACCGGCAGGCAGGTTTTCTGGCAGTCCTAAAGGCATTGAGAATGCAGCATTTGCAGCCTGTTCAGGTTATTTTAGAGGGCTGGCGGCGAAACCCGCTTGTCCAGCAGGTCCTCAGAAACAACCCTTCACCCTCTCTGCGCAGCACAACGCGCGCCACTGATGCGTTGAGCATGATTGGATTTCTGGTTGCAGCAGGCAACCTGCTGGTAGATTCCGGGCTGACGTTTCGCTCAGTGGCGCCGCGTGCCATCATCGGTGTCAGCGTTCTGGTGAGCATCGCCGGACTGCCGATTGCCGCGCTGATTACCGCCGCCAGCACTGTGGAGCGCACCCGGAACGAATCATTCCATCTGCTGCGGATCAGCACTCTCTCACGAAAAACCCTGGTTACCGGTTATCTCCTGTCTGCTGCTTACCAGCTAAGATTGCTTTGGGCGGCTGTGCTGGCCCTTTTGCCGGCGCTGGTGGTGTCGGTTATCCACTATTTTGTCACGCTGGACCTAGGTATTTTCTGCTCAGGACGGACCAACTGCATTTCCTTACCCGAAGCGCTGCCATTCAGCGTCCTACTGGCAATTTTTCTCATTGCCACGGCGCTGCTGAGCATCGTATCGCTTTACTGGCTGGTCCTGTGCGCCAGCATTTGGGCCTCACTCCGCATCCGGGAGATTGGGGCGGCAAGCCTGGTGGCTCTTGGGCTGGCGCTTGGCGCCTGGCTGGGCATGGCTGTAATCTTCTTCCTCACCAAGCCCGTGTTTCCGTTTGTCATAACGGCTGTGTCCCTGGGGCTGTTTTTCATCGGCAAGGAGATCCGTCTCCACGCAGAGCGTTTGATCTGATAAGGGGGAAGCATGTTTTATTACGGGCAGTTATTGCGGAATAACAGCCAGGCTATACGCGCCACATGGTGTCTGGAATACGATCTGTTGAGATATGTTGATACCTTTGACATGACATTTTATCATCCAACTCTCGAACTTGGTTCAGCGCCCTGGGCAAAACCAGCGTGCGCTGCTTTTGCAAATAATCACGAAGCGCATTATAGTATGCCGCTGGCGCAACCTACGAGCCATATTTCTCATAAATGCTCGTGGGCTATATACCGCCATCTGGAACGAACAGCAATGGTTCGGGACAGGTACATTTAAGGTACCAAACAGTAAGACGCCTGGGCTGTTTTTCCTGGGCGTTTTTTTGCACTCTGTAATATCCTACCCGGTTGATCGTTCTATAAAGTGTGATGGCAGCAGAAGCTATTCGATCCTGTTCTGCTCAATGAGGTAGCCATGAGCAATTCTCTCAGCTTAACATTGCAGCGCATTGTAAACCGGCTTTTTGATAAGGGATTGGTGGTCTATCGTGCAGAGACGGATGTTCAAAGACGCACCGTCCGAATTGCCAACTGGCATCCCTGGATCATTCTGCTGCTGCTGGTATTCCTGAACATCTTCACACCTGAACGAATCTGGCAGGTCTTGATTGCCGGCTGGCTGCTCATACTGGCCATCAGTACCTGGTGGACCATTCACACCACCCGCCGCATCAACTTTGAGCGCAACCTGCTTCATTCCTGGGGGCAGGTTGGCGACCGAATGACCGAAGAGTTTGCAATCTCCAGCGATGCCATCCTGCCGCTCCTTGCTCTGGAGATTGAAGATCACTCTGACCTGCCAGACTACAATGCTTCTGCTTTGCAAAGCGTTCGTGCGTCGCAGTTCAGCAGTTGGCGCGAAACCGGTGTCAATCAGCATCGCGGCCTGTTCCGGCTGGGTCCAACTACGCTACGCTATAATGACCCTTTTCGCTTCTTTTCAATCACCTGGGAAATTACCTCCAGTCAGGAGGTTCTGATCCACCCACCGATCCTGCACGACCTTGATGTTTCAATCCTGCCAGGCGGCGGGCAAGGAGAGCGGATCTATAACCAGCGCAGCGTCACTGAAATGGCCTCTGTCAGCAGTGTTCGGAAATACGCGCCTGGTGACCCGGTATACCGCATCCACTGGCCGCTTTCAGTCCGCCACCAGGAATTCATGGTAAAGGAATTCGACCGCGATACCGGCAGCGATATCTGGCTGGTTCTGGACCTGTATGAGCCTGACCACCGGGGTGAAGGACTTGAGTCCTCCATCGAATCCGCAATCAGTTGGGCGGCCAGCCTGGCCTGGAGTTATCTTGAGCGGGGCCACGGGGTGGGGCTGGCCGCTTTCTCATCCGACCGTCGCATTCTCATGCCCCCGGTTCGCGGCGCCGGGCAAATCAGGCAGGTAATTCGTGCTCTGGCCCCCTTGCAGGGCCAGGACCGGATATCAATTTCCGGGCTGCTTGAAGAAATCCGCCCTCACATCGTGCGTGGCCACTCAATGGTGGTGATCACGCCATCCCTGGATGCTCGCTGGGTCGACTCACTCACCAGGCCTTCCATGCAGCGGGTGGAAAAGGAAGTTGTCCTGCTGGATGCGGCCAGCTTTGACAGTGAACCGGTTGAAAGCGAAGAGCAAATCAGGCAATTTCGATCCCTTCTGGAAGGCCTCCGAATACCAGTCCAGGTTGTCAAAAGACAGCGGCAGCGAAAACTGCTCAAACATCTGAGTGATACGCTGCAACAGACCTTCCGCCCGCAAGATAAACCTGTCTGGCGCGAGTTATCGGTAGCCTCCCTGGTATTGGCCCTGCTCTTTCTCTTACCCAAGGCCTTGGCCGACAGTGAATGGCTCGCCGTCAACGATGTGCTCTGGTGGGCGGCTGTTCTGGGTGGGGCATTCGGGTTTCTCTTATCCCGCCGGTTCAGCCGGTCAGTCATCGCCCTGTTTTTATTCATTCTGGTTGGCCTGCTGTTTGTTATTCAGTTTCAGGGGAAGATACTCCCGGGCCTGTATCCTGCCACTACTGAGATCTGGCAGGGGATACAATGGTTAACTGCCAATATAGGCGAATGGCTATTCCCCCTGCGTGATTTTCCTGCGTCGCAGGAAGTCCCTGCGTTTCCTGAGTGGCTGGCTACCTGGGACCGTCTCTCGCTTTACATATTCAATCTGCGCAATACCTGGTCAATTCTGATCTCACCCCGCCGATGGGTTGACAGTGATGTTCTGTCCGGTTCCATACTGGGCCTGATCGTCTGGTTATCATCTGCTGTTGCGGTCTGGTCTATTGCTAAAAGGCGCTCGGCCTGGGGGCTGGCGATCCCCATTGTGAGCATTCTCGCGTTGAATGTCTTTTATAACAGCGAGGGTTGGGGGTACCTGTTTTTTTCAACTGTTGCCTCGATGCTGCTCCTTGGCGACTCGGCTTTGCGCTATATTGAGGATCGCTGGACCAATGCCATATTACCAATCCGCCTCCAGTGGAATTGGTGGAAGTGGAGCGGCGCGATCTCTGCCATAGCAGCCCTGGCCATGGCAACCACCTACTTTGCGACCGATCCTGAGCTTGGCCAATGGTTGGAAGATACCTTCTCCCGGACCGGTGAGGCCGCCGCAGGCGGCAGCGGTGACGGTGAGGAGGCAATATCCAGCCCTGCGGCTCCGCCTGCCGAAAGCCCGGGGGTCTGGCCACGTGGTGATTTGCTTGGCGCAGGCCCGGAGTTATCTGACGAGGTGGTAATGACCATCCAAACGCCGGGCATTCCCCAGGCCGATTTCTACTGGCGCGCCACCAGCTTCGATGACTATACAGGCCGGGGCTGGAAGAGCCATGCGGTTTCCTCAGAGCTGAGTTCACAAGAGGTGCTGCTGTTCCCGGTATCGGTGGATCCGCCTGCAAATCATGTCCTTATCCGGCAAACTGTGAAGTTCGAGGATTCCGCCCGGCAGATATATGCCGCCGACGTCCCGGTGCGCCTGAGCCAGCCGGCAGAAGGCCGCTGGGTCAACGGCGTCATCGACGATCTGGCTTCCGTCTACGGTCGTGCGCCCCTGTTCGGCTATGAGGTCTTATCCTGGGTACCGGTCCCCAGCGCCGACATACTCAGGGACACAGTGGTTAACTACCCCACCTGGGTGAGGCTTACCTACCTAGAAATCCCGGAGGACACTCCCGAACGGGTGGTTACCCTTGCCCAGGAGATCACTGCCGATGCGCCAACTGTCTATGATAAGGCCATAGCAATTCAGACCTACCTGCGGCAGTTTGAATACTCAACTGACCTGCCCGAACCGCCAGAGGATCGAGATATTGTCGACTATTTCCTTTTCGACCTTCAGAAAGGGTACTGCGACTACTTTGCCACTGCCATGGTTGTGCTTGCCCGCAGCGTTGATATTCCCGCCCGGCTGGCCGTTGGCTATGCCACAGGGGAGTATGATCAAACTCAAAACAGCTACATAGTAACGGGCACTGATGCCCATTCCTGGGTTGAAATCTATTTTGATTACTATGGCTGGATCCGTTTCGAGCCAACGCCGGGATTCCCACCTGAAGGGCTCGCTCAATCTGTAGACTGGGAGGAGTATCTTGAGAACTCCTCTGCTATAGCAAGAGCTTACCGGCGAAGCACCATGCCGCTGGCTAATTTCTCCGATGTGATCTTCCCCAGCCTGCTTTTCCTGGGCCGGCTGCTGGTTGCGCTCGCCATTCTGGTTGTGCTGGTCATTGCCATAAGTCCCATTGTTCAGGTCCTCTGGTTGAGAAGCCGCCCGGCCACACGGGTGGTATCTGCACTGTACAAATCGCTGCTGAGATGGGCAAAACGCATGGGTATTCCCCTGACCCCGTCCTCGACACCTGATGAAATCCACGCAGAACTGATCAAGGACCTTCAAGAGCGCGCAAGGAGCGCACCCCGCTGGGGCGGGAACTGGTCGGCGCGGATGTCACTGGCCCGGCTCTCTATCCACTCGATCATTACCACCTACCGTGACAGCACTTATAGCCCAAGGCCCGCCACAGAGGACGCAGCAAAAGAACTGTTGGGTTTCTGGTATTCTCTGACCCGCACACTCTGGGGATTCTGGCTGCTGGCCTGGAGGCCTGCCAACAGACGCTCCTTCTGAACCCGTCCTGCAGCCCGGCCATTTGGGGCCTGCAGCCAGAATAAGATATCATTTCCCGTGCACAGGTATCTGTGCACGGGGGGATAAATATGATGACCACGCTACCACGCAATACTGACAAACAGTCTGTCCTGCGCTGGCTGCTGCTCCTCATTGTGCTGGCAACCCTGGCGCAGGGCATTACCCGCCTTTTTGTTGCGCCGCTGTGGGCACACTATGATGAGCCTACCCACTACGAGTATGCACGCTATATTATTCAAAATAACCGAATCCCTGCTGAAGGCCAGTATGATCTGTCCATCACTGACCGTATTATTGAGACTTATGGCGACGCTGATGTTGAGTTAAGCCCTCCCGGTCACCAGTTCAAAGAGGTCCCCGGTTACTATTTGCTGGTTGCACTCCCTCAGTTCGTACTGCAGCCAGACACAGTCAGGCAGGAAGTCTTTATTGCGCGGAGCGTATCTGTTATCTTGCTTGTCGCAGTTGCCCTGCTGGGATACCTGACCGTTAAAACAGCCTTCCCGGACAAACCGCTGCTGGCCTTTGGTGTGCCCCTGATTATGAGCATGATCATTGGGTTTGTGGACCTGATGAGCGCCATGAGCAATGATGTCGGCGCTGTCTTTGCCTATTCACTGCTTGTCTACGCCCTGACACTGCTCCTTTCTCGTAAGATAAAATGGAGGACAGTCCTGCTTGCGCTGCTGGCTGCGGGTCTTTGCCTTGCCGCAAAAATGTCGTCCTGGATAGGGCTACCGGTTGCTGCAGTGGGCATTGCGCTCCTGCTTTGGCCTCACCTGCCCAAAGCCCTCAAAATTGCCACTCTGCTGGTCGGAGTGGCAGCTATCATATACCTGGTTGAGTGGGTGCCCGGCACCGGCCCGGTTTTGAATGAAAACCTGAACCGCCTTATTGGCTATGGCGTATCTCGCAGGCTATCAAGCTGGTATGATTGGAAGACAAATGGCCCGATGTACTGGATAGCCATCCGCTGGCAGTTTGTATCCTTCTGGTCAGCATTCAGCTGGGGGGTGCCGGGGCTGCCGGTTGTCGGAATTATTCCTCTGGCCTTCCTGAGCGGGCTGTCCGGACTGGGCATAATCTGGGGGCTGCTGAAAACACTTCGCGGGGGCTACCTTAACCGCGATCAATGGAACGTCTTGATCTTCTGGGTGGTTGCTACGCTGGCGATCATCCTGCTGAGCCTGCTACGAATCGATCCACCTAGGCCCGATGGCGGGAGCTATATCCCCACGGCCCGCCATATGTATGCAGCCATCATCCCCCTTGTGACCCTGTTTTTGGTCGGGCTGGGCAGCCTGATTCCCGCCGCTTATAGGAAATACGGGCTGGCTGTCCTTGCGCTGGGTTTATATATACTCGGATTATGGTCTGTCGTCAGCATCCAGGTGCCCTGGTTTATTGAAAATTGGCCAATTGGATATTAAGCGCATAAACTGCATCAGGTATCTAACCGGGGCTGTTCTTAGACTTGGCCTGTTACAAGTTGTGGTTCTTGGGCAAAACTGGGAGTAACGCATGAGCTTTTGGGATGATAACCGATTTGTTGTAACCGGCGGCGCCGGGTTTCTGGGTAGATTCGTCGTTGAGCAGTTGAATCGGCGTGGGGCTGATTCTATCTTTGTCCCCCGCAGCGCAGATTACGACCTGCG
>JAFGNO010000048.1 GCA_016926985.1 Anaerolineae bacterium | reverse complement strand
GTGGGGATGAGGGCATAAGGCGGCATTACTCGCTTTATGCGAACTCTATCTGTTTCCTCCATTAACGCTTCAGCTCAAATCATCGGTTTCATGGTCAGGGCAGGATGCGCAGCCGCTTCCATGTGGGCCAGGATTTCATCCTCGGTCAGGGCGCACTCCTCAGTTGCGATCATCTCGACAAATCCCGATATTCCCGCCTCAGTGGCAAGCGCATCCAGCACGGCGCGCAGTTCTTCCCGCAGCGAATGATTCATCCACACAATGCGCTGCCAGCCGCCTTCCGCCGAGATGAATTTACAGCTCTTCAACGCGCGCTTGCTATGCCCAATGAAGCCGGGGACTGGGACGCCAGCGCCGACCATTTCATACAGCATGGCCCAGTCCATCCCACTGGGGGTTATCCCGTCGTAGGTGCGTTCTACCACCATCACGCCGTTAGACAGGGGAAGCATCGCCGTGATGCACTCGAAATCGCCGCAGGCAGAACCGGGGTCTTGCATCATGCTGTACAGGCTGTAGGCGTCTAAAGCGCCGCCGGATTCTTGCCGGACGATCTGGTTGACGCTTTCCCATTGGCCCAGGCGGGAATCGATCAGCCCGTCTTTTCTGGCTGCTTTGTTGGGCCCCACCGGGCGGATGCTGATCGCGGCGCGCGCGTCCAGCCAGTCGACCGCACCACATACACCAGGATGCTCCGGGCTGATGACACAGAGATGGCCGCCAGCAATGGTTTGGCAGAGATTGCAGGTGTAGACGATATCGACGGCTTCATCCGTCAGGCTGCTCAGGCGGTGATCGCGGTGATCGTAGATTGCCTGGGCTCTCTCCATGATGGGTTGTATTTGCGCCAGGTCGGTGAATATCGTGATCTGAACGCGGCTGAGGATATTGCCATATTCGTTGTGATAACGGGCGTATAGGATTTCTCCCAGGTGGCGTAAACGCAGGCCCTGGTCAATGGCTTTTTGGGTGATGCTCAAGGTAACAACCGTTCGCTGCCCCCGGTGTACAACACCATCCGCATCATTGAACATCGTTTCGATTTGCCGCTCCAGTACTGGCTCAAAATCCGGCTGCATCCCCCGCCCGCTGACCTCAATGAGCATGGCATAAGGCTGGGTTCCGCTCAAGCCTGCGTCCAGGTCTGGCCCAATTACCGTGATCTGTCCATCCACAATGTTTTCCCCCATTGTGGTCAGTTCAACACCGGCAAGGCAGACACCGCTGGCATCCTTGCGGATCACCTGACCGGAAAAGTCGGGGTTATATGCTACAGGCAGGGACGGCATTGGGACGCGGATTTGCAACCCCCGTTCCTCAATGCCAAGCTGGACGATGGCGGAGGGATCAACCGCTCCGATGGCGGGGCGGCAGCCCGCTGAAATCTCCCAGGTTGCTATCGAAGAGGGCAAATCGGTGGTGCTCAGTAAGGGACAGCCCAGCAGGGCGGCGGCCTGTGCCAGGGCCAAACGGTCTGGAGTTGGATCGCCTAACAACACCGTGAAGCCAGGCAGGCGTTCGCAGGCATAGCGCAGCACAGCGTCGGTATCGCTGGCCTTGCCAAAAACCTGTGCTAAACGGATGATAAATCCCAGGGCATTGGTCAGACTCATTGGAATGACATGTGACTCCCACCCCGGTGATATACCTGCGTCACGGATTGCATCAAGCAGCAACTCATCGGCGACAAAGACGACGAGTTGTTTCTCTATCAGGGAGTTGAGCAGCACCGGAACCCGTGTCGCATCGTCGCCCATCAGCAGCGTGTAGCCGGAAATCGCGCCGTCGATGAATCCAATGCCCTGCTGTTGAACCCTGGAATCGTCAGTTAATGCGGCGGCGGAGAAAATAGCATCCAAATCTGGCATGATATGCTCCCACATCAGGCACTCAGGTGACGTTGACGCGCGAGATGCCCATCTTCAGCGGTCTGAAACACTAACAGAATGATGGCATCGGTTTCCATTGAATTACAAAAACAATGCGGATATGCAGCCTCGAACAGAAGGCTGTCGCCGGGCTCTAATCGGTACAGGCGATCCCCAATACGGTACTCAATTTCTCCGTCAAGGCAGTAGACAAACTCCTCCCCGGGGTGGGTGATTGGTTTGGCGGCACTCCCGGCTCCAGGTTCCAGGGTGACCAGGAAAGGCTCAAGCTGCTGATCGGGCAATCCGGCCCCCAGCCCTTCCATCACAAAGCCTTTCCCATTGGAAAGCTGGCGTTGGTTACGTTTTAGGAACACGACAGATTGTTCAGTACCATCCTCAAGAAAAGCCGTAACCGGCACCCCCAATGCGGTTGCCAGCACGTGTAACGAAGAGAGGGTAGGGGAACTCTCCCCCCGTTCAATCTGGCTGATGGCATTGATCGATAGACCGCATTGACCTGATAGGGCCCGCAAGGATAAGCCCTGCTGGTTTCGCAATGCACGAATACGCATGCCAACACGGGATTCTAATGGTTCGAACATCACTGATCTACCTTCCGTCCTTGACTGATTACCCCGATTGTACCATATACTGGTAAAAATATACATTCATTGTGGCGAAAAAGCCCAGTTCATACAATTTTAATGGACACACGTACTCTAAAATAGTATAATAGAAAATAATGGATATCTTTAAGTTTGTGAAGTTTGTGATGAAAGGAGTCTTATCTCATCAGGTGTGGCATTGGAATGGGGAATGCGATGATGGGGTCAAAGAGGATATAGGGTGTCCTTTTTCAGGTTCTTGAATCGAGCAGGCGCCCTGCGGTCCAGAAACGGTATCCAGTCGAATTGGGTACGGGCCCGCCAATCGGCCTTCGCAAAAAACAGGGCGATTACTGCGCTGGTGTTACCCTTTCCCACTGTGCCATTCCAGCAGGCCCGGGCCGACAGGAGACGGAGGATAATGACAGCGATGGACGACAACCTGGCCCAGGTGGCACCTGAACAAACTTTCGAGGCTGAATCTGCTAGGCGAAATGCCCCTGCTGTGACAGACGGTCCAACAACGCACATCATAGCTGTTGCCAGCGGCATACAGGGCGTTGGCAAGTCTTCAATCGCAGCCCTGTTGTCGGCGGCGCTCCATCGCCACGGGTTGGAGGTTGGCCTGTTTGATGCTGACAGCACGGGCGCGGGCCTTCTCAGGATGTTCAATGTCCATCAACATCCTGCTGTGCGCAGACCGGGTGAAATCGCGCCGGTTGTATCACGGGGCGGCATCAGGCTCATGGCGCTCAACTGGTTGTTACTGGGCGACGACCAGCCGATAGCCGGGCACGACGCATTGATTAACAACGCCATCAAACAGGTGTGGGAAGACCTTGTCTGTGGGCAGCTGGACTATCTGATCGTCAATTTGCCACCAGGACTCTCTGATAGCGGCCTGACAGTAGCCCGGGCGCTCCCACTGGATGGAGTAGTGTTAATAACCTCTCCGCGTGATATAGCAGAGATGGCGATTCGCGAAGTGGCGAGTATGTTTAAGCACTCAGGTATCCCGTTGATTGGCCTCATAGACAACATGCGCCATGTTGTCTGTCCTGCCTGTGGCACGGGGATATACGTTTTTGGAACCGGCCAGGCCGAATTCAGCGCCCAGATATTCAAAACGGAAATGCTTGGCAGGATGCCGCTCGACCCGGAACTGGCATGCCTGTGTGACACCGGGGAAATTGAGGACTACCGCAGCACAGAGCTCGACTTTATTGCCGAGAAAGTGCTCCAGTTTGTTGCAAAAGCCGTATCAAAGGCATCTGGAAAACACCAGCCTGCTGACACAAGTAGGGGATAAAGGGAATGCTCAGCCAAACATTTTTCTCTGTGATCCTTGCCAGTTTTTTGGCCTGTGCTGTGACGACGATAGGCATCTATGTCATTCGAAAATATGAACGCTGGGGAAATGATCATGCAGCCTATTTCATGGCATTTGCGGCGGGCGTGCTGATCTCCGTATCGTTTATTCACATCATTCCCAAATCCTTCGATATGAATGACTCGGCTCCTATCTATTTACTCATGGGCTTTCTGGGACTGTATCTGTCCAATCGATTTCTGAATGCCTACGTCTGTCACGAATACGACTGCACCAACTATGTCATAGGCATCATTCCCATGTTGGGCGTGGGGCTGCACTCGTTTCTGGACGGGGTCATCTATTCGGTAACGTTCAATGTCAGCATCTTTACAGGTGTATTTGCGGCTATCGGCATGGTGCTTCACGAATTCCCTGAAGGGATCGTCACCTTCTTGCTCCTGGAACGCGGGGGGTTCAGCAGAAAGAAAGCGTCACTGTACGCGTTTCTGGCGGCGGCAATATCCACCCCATTGGGCACATTGGTATCCTACCCGCTCATTTATCGAATTGACCAATCCACTCTGGGGATACTGCTGGCTGTTTCGGCGGGCGCGCTGGTCTACGTGGGAGCCTCACATCTGCTGCCTGCCGTCGAACGAGAAAACAAGCAGTACACGCTGGTTTCACTGGCCATCGGCGTGCTGGTTGCCGCGATCATTGTCCTGGCCAAGGCATAGGCCTGTTTCGTGGATAGTACTTAACCCACGCAAATTGAGATAGCAGAAAGGTATCCCAAGGACGGAAGCTATGTACAAAACAGTGTTGGTTCCGCTGGACGGATCGAAGCGTGCAGAGGCGATACTGCCGCATGTGGAACAGCTGGCTGGACGCTACGCGGCCCAGGTGGTGTTTTTGCAGGTGATAGAGCCTGTTATCAGCAGTGCGCCATATTTGCCTGATGCGTCCGTTGACCTATCACAAGCTACGTTAACGCGATGGGCGGCAGAGGCTGAAACCTATCTGGCTGGCATTCAGGGGGAATTCCGGGAAAAAGGCATTGAGGCCCGCACGCGCGTTGAAACTGGTCCTGTAGTCGGGACGATCATCAACGTTGCCCACGATGAAGGCGCAGATTTGATCGCGATGGCAAGCCACGGGCGCACGGGGTTATCACGCGTGTTTTACGGGAGCGTAGCGGCAGGAGTCCTGCATCTTGTGGACCGCCCCTTGCTGCTTATTCGCTCCTGAAGCATGGCCCTGAGACTATGAAAGAGGCGCTGCTCTATGAAAAGCTGTCAAACGGCGTGGTGCGCTGCGATCTCTGCGCGCACCACTGCCGTATTGCACCCGGCAAACTTGGCATCTGCTGCGTACGCAAGAACATCGATGGGACCCTCTATACGCTGGTCGGTGACCGCGTCATCAGCCAGGGCGTTGATCCGGTTGAAAAGAAGCCGCTTTTCCATTTCTATCCCGGATCGCAGGCTTACTCCATCGCCACGCCGGGCTGCAACTTCAGATGCGCCTGGTGCCAGAACTGGCAGATCGCTCAGATGCCACGCGAACGGCACCAGATGAACGGATATAAAGCAGCCCCGGAGAACATTGTGGCTGCTGCTAAAGCCAGCGGCAGCCAGAGCATCGCCTATACCTATACCGAACCCACCATATTCTTCGAACTTTCCTATGCGACAGCACAACTCGCTCACGCCGCCGGCCTGGCGAATATCTATGTGACAAACGGTTATATGACTGACGCCATGCTGACCATGTTCGCGCCTTACCTGGACGCCGCCAATGTTGATTTGAAGGCCTTCAACGATGCAGCGTATAAGCGGTATGTGGGGGCCCGCCTCCAGCCGGTGTTAGATAGCATGAAAACGATGAGGCAACTGGGAATCTGGCTCGAGGTGACAACCCTGGTCATCCCTGGCTTGAACGACGATCCGGCTGAGATCCGGGACGCGGCGGCTTTTGTTGCCCAGGAATTGGGGCCAGAAACACCCTGGCATATCAGCCGGTTCTACCCGGCATACAAAATGCTCGACCGGGCGCCCACCCCCATCGAAACGCTGAAGCATGCGAAAGAAATCGGTCTCTCAGAAGGGCTCAAGTTTGTCTATATTGGCAACGTGCCGGGCGCGGGCGATGAGGATACCTGCTGTCCTCAATGTGGGCGCGTGCTGATCCGGCGGCGGGGTTATGTCGTGCTTGCGAACCACGTCCGGAACGGGCACTGTCCCCATTGCGGGGCGCCTGTCGCGGGCGTTGGAATGGATTGGAAGGTAAACGATGGACAATCACCTCGCTGAAATGACAGAGGCCGCAAAACGAATCCTGGACACCGTCCCGCCCTCGGTGACGGTTGTTGCTGCTGCCAAGGGACGTACCCCACCGGAGATTGAGGCCGTCATTGCAGGCGGCATAAGACATATCGGACACAACTATATACAGGAAGCCTGGGAGTCGATCCCGGGCTTCGGCAGCAACGTGCAGTGGCACATGATCGGGCATCTACAGCGCAACAAAGTAACCAAAGCGGTCCGATTGTTTCACATGATTGAGACAGTGGATTCGATCCGGCTGGCAAAGGCGCTCAATAAGCACTGCGCGGCGCTTGACATCGTCATGCCGGTGCTGATCGAGATTAACAGCGGGCGAGAACCTGCCAAGACCGGCGTTTTACCGGAGGAAGTCCATGATTTTCTCCCGCCCCTGACTGATCTCGAACATATCCAGGTGCAGGGTGTGATGACAATGGGACCTCGCTTCGGCGATCCGGAAAACGCCCGTCCCTACTTCCAGGCGACACGACAGATATTTGAGACTCTCTCTATCAGCAAAATACCTGGCGTCAGAATGCACTACCTGTCGATGGGGATGAGCAACTCGTACCAGATTGCCATTGAGGAAGGGGCCAATATCATCCGAATCGGTACCGCTATATTTGGCAGCCGATCAGAGCAGGGCGTTGATACGGCGACCACGCCGACACATACAGGACCATGACCCCTGTAGCGAGGGTAAGGAATAATCTGATGACCGTTAATCCTGCT
>JAFGNO010000241.1 GCA_016926985.1 Anaerolineae bacterium | reverse complement strand
GTGGTGTGGTGCTTGATCCCCGTGTCAGATAAGCGGTTCCGGCAACAGATTGCACCGTTGCAGATCGTGGTTCAGGAGTGCTGGTTGGTGTTGGTGTGTTGGTGGGCACCACCACTTCGGTTTCTTCTTCGGTAGGTTCTGTCGTGTTGGTCGGCGTTGGCGTGTAAGTTGCCACCTCGACCGTGATCTCCAGCGTCTCGCAGTCTGCGTTGAGGATCAACCCGCCGCCCTGCGCCACCTCACAGGCATTCTCGCCGCCCTGCCGGTCTTCCTCGGTGACCGTGAGGATCAGCACATTGCCGTCCTCATCAGTGACGAAGTTGCCGTTCTCATCCAGCAGCACCTTCTGATCGGCTTCCAGGGTGATCTGCTGCCCGTCGGCGGTGGTGGCCGTGCAGATGCCTGTCAGGCAGATCACGGTTGTTTGTGAACTGTCCTGGTGAGTGGGGCGTGTACGCGCCGTGCTGGGCAGGCTGCTGATCGCATCAGGCCCGACCCGCACACCCAGCGTGGAACCCCGGACAGCGGCGACGCCGTTGGGCGTCTCCACCTCGAAGTTGCCATCCGGCGGCAGCGGGTCACGTCCCAGCCTGAAGGCAAACACCTCGCCCAGGTTCATGAAGAAGCGGGTGATCGGGTTTTCCTCCGTCCCTTCCAGGTCGCTGAGCGTGAAAATCGAATTCGGGTTCAACGAGATGGCTGTCCCCTCATCCACCTCAAGGACCGCGTACCCGTCCGGGCCGGTGGTGATCTCTGAGCCAACGCTCAGGTATTCGCCGGCTTCCAGTGCACGGACGGTCCCGTCAGGATCGGTAACTTCAACATCCCCCTCCACACTTCTGACCAGCACCCACCGACCGCTTGCCGCAGGGGGTTCGGTTGGCTCCGCGGTTTCTGGTGCCTGGGTTTCCTCACCATCGTCTGCGGGAGGCTGTGTGGTGGTGGGTGTCTCGGTTTCTTTTGGCCCGCAGGCGCTCAACAGCAGCAGCAGGCACAGGCCAGCACCCAGGATAATCCATTTCAATACGTGTTTATTCATCCTGTCAACTCCTTTGTCTCCATTTCTCCTGTATCAGAACACCCGGTCCGGATACACAGTCACCTATATCAGGAAGCAGGTAATGAATGCTATTCGTTAATCTTTTATTATCGTGCAATGCATAAAAAAGGCAAGTCTACTGAAACGCCGTCACGCGACAAAGCGGGCAAGGATGCTGTCAACCGATCCCCCATAGCCCTCGCCAAACAGGTTCAGGTGGCAAAGCAGGTAATACAGCCGGTACAGCGGCTGCCGGTCATGATAGCCCGGTTCCAGTGGATAAACCTCCTGGTAGGCATCGTAGAACACCTGGGGAAATCCGCCAAACAGGGTGGTCATTGCCAGGTCGGCTTCTCTGTCGCCAACGTAGACCGCCGGGTCGATCAGCACCGGCTCATCATCAGCATTGACCATCCAGTTTCCACCCCACAGATCGCCGTGCAGCAGCGAGGGGCGGCACAGCGAGTCATCAATCCACCGGTCCAGGCCGGCGATAAGGGTGTCCAGCCTGTCCGCCCGGTGACGGGGCAGCAGCCCGGCGCGCCGGGCCTGGTCACGCTGCGCCCCAAGCCGCTCGGATGCGTAGAAATTGACCCAGGAGTCCATCTGGTGGTTAGGCTGGGGCAGCCGCCCGATGTAGTTATCGTAGGGCAGGCCATAGCGCTGCCACGGTTTCTGGTGCAAATGGGCAAGCTGCCTGCCGAGGACTTCCGCGGCCTTTTGGGATTTTCCCCGCCCCGGTTGAACCCACTCCAGAATCAGGTAGGCGGTGCTGCTTCCCGGTGCCGATCCATGGGCGACAATCCGGGGGACCTTAACCGCGCCTGTATCACCAAGCATTTGCAGCCCCGCGCTTTCACATTCGAAGAAGCGGGGTGGGGGGCTGTTATGCCATTTGACGAAATACCTGCCGCGGTCGGTTTCTACCAGGGCAGCCTGGTTGATGTCACCGCCGCCGGTATAGGATGATCGGTGGATGGTTTCCCGGCGGCCCGCATCAGCAAGCGACTGCTCCACGGCGCGCAGCAGGCTCTCCGGCATGTGCGTCTTCATTATTCTCTCATATCCCGGCTTGCTGGCGGATATGAGCCAGCAGGCCCTGGCATCCAGCCAGGACCAGGCTGTATACATAGTCGAATCCACCTTCATAATAGGGGTCAGGAACTTCTTTCTCAACCGGGTCGTCGGCGTATTCCAGCAGCAGTTTAACTTCCGCATCTGTATCACCAAGCCGCCTGATACTGTCCAGGTTCTTCCTGTCCATGGGCACAAGAAAGTCCGCGGTTTGAAGGTCTTTCCGGGCGATTTTGCGCGACCGGTGTGTGAAGTTAACGCCGTGTTTTTTCAAGACATCCAGTGTGCCCAGGCAGGGCTGCTCACCGGCGTGCCAGCTGCTTGTTCCGCAAGAGTCAACTGTGAAAGCGTCAGCAATCCCCGCCTCTTCGATCAGGCGTTTGAAAACTGCTTCCGCCATGGGTGAGCGGCAAATATTGCCCAGGCATACGAACGTAACGATTATGGTCATAGTTCTCCTTGAGTCTGACAATCACCCTGCAGGTTGCTGTAGCATAATGCATGATTGTATGGCTGACCAGTTTTGGCCATTTCCCGGTAACGGCATGCCTGGAATCTTAAAACTTTGACGCATTTTGATTTCTTTAAGATTGCCGTGCCTGAGGTGGTTTGCACGCAATTGTCCGACATGCTATGATTTGGCCCACCGACAAAAAATAGACCAAATGTGCTATACCGCGCCCTGATCTGTCACAAGGAGAGAAATGCGCTGCCCATACTGCCATGGCTTAGACACGCGCGTCATCGATACGTCAGCCGACCGGTCGCCTGACGAGATCCGCCGCCGGCGCGTTTGCCAGAACTGCGGTGAGCGCTTCACGACCTATGAGCGTCCCCGTACTTCTCTGCCGCTGATCGTGAAGGATGCATCGGGCAGGATGGAGGGGAGACGGGAGCCTTTTGACGCCGAAAAGCTCCGGCATGGAATCCGGGTGGCCTGCGCCAAACGGCCCATTTCCGACAGCGCCATTGACCGGTTGGTGAGCGATATTGAGGCCCGTCTGCGCGCCAGTGGGGCAAGCGAGGTGTCCAGCCGCGCTGTTGGCGAGATGGTGATCGATGGCCTGCGCGACCTGGACGAAATTGCCTATATCCGCTACGCCATTGTTTTTCTGGGACTTGAAGATCTTGTCGCCGTTCGTGATGAGATCGACCGGCTGCTCCATGATCAGCAGCCGCCAATATCCGGGCATATATCAGGCGCAGCCAACTAACAACTGAGGAGATCGCATCGTGGTTGACCAGCTTAAAAAGGGAGTGGAGAAGGATGTCAATGGAAACAGGCCATC
>JAFGNO010000047.1 GCA_016926985.1 Anaerolineae bacterium | reverse complement strand
GACAGCGTTTCTCCCTTCCCCCTTTGGTTGGTTTCGCAGACTCGTGGGAGGCAAGACCGGGTGGCGGCTGAAGCCGCCACCCGTCAGGAGTGAGGTAATAATCATGAAAAATACAATAACCCTTTTCAGAAAAGCTTCAATTGGTTAAATGAGCAATTTATTATGCCAAAAACACACCTTTTGCTCTGCACATCCATATGTGTTATTAGTTCCTTAATATTCTCATCGTGTAGTTTTAAGAATGGAATTGAAGGGGCGGCGCCAACTCGTATATCTAGTCAGCAAGTTTCAACAGAAACAAAGGAGGCTGAGGCTCCAAGTCAGACGGAGATAACTGAAACTCCAATAGAGGCATTGGAGGCAACACCGCCAGGCCAGACTGAGACAATTGAAACTCCAATAGAGACTTTAGAGGTAACAACTTCAGATCAAACAGAGATAGTCGGGACCTTAGTCGTTACTGGAGATTTCAACACCATAGACTGTCCATCTCAGCGGATGGCTGTGTTGGGTCATACTGACGACTCAGCCTCAGATATATTGTATATCTATTGCTTTTCTGCCCAACCATTTATTATAGTATCATATGAGATCATCCAACACGAAGTAGGCGTAGTGACAGGTTTAAGTGTTTCACCTGGAGGAGACAGAATTGCGTTAAAAGCAGATACTTTTGATCGCTCTCAACCGGGGCGTTTATATTTAGTCGATCTTAATACAGCAATATTTGAGTTATCAGAATTTACTTACGGAGGAGCTATGTCGGTAACCTGGGGGAGTGATCAGGCCTACATAGCGTATATCACTCAGATTCAATCCGGTGATGACGCGATCATCGTCCGGCATCTTGAGTCAGGCATAGAATCCACTGTGTTGGTAAGTTCCGAGTTGGCTTCCGATCAGTTGGTTATGTTCTATAATTTATTATGGTTGCCTGAATCGAATGAGTTGGTGTTAGGTGCAGGCTTTGGTTCTCCTGCTCGCTTGTTCCGTGGATACAAACTTGGAATTGAATGTGATTCCACGACCTCCATCTGCAACCACGACACCATGACTGAACTACCATGGTTGGATAGTGAACGCTTTGTCTATACATCGGGACCTAATAATTCCACGCTAATAGCAATAGATGTCGTAACTACAAATCAAGGGTCGGGACAGCATATTGTTATGCAAGATTTGACCGGTGTTATTTTGCTGGATACTGATATTACAGATTACCTCAATGGGCTTAGTGTTTACAATCCTCCATCATTCTCAAAGTCGACAAATCAACTTTTGTTCGCAACAGGAGAACTATTCGTTTTTGACTTAAACACAGGTACTGTTACCCCCATTGAACTGACTGTAGGAGGCAGAACTCTCTATGTCACCATGGCAAGTTGGTTGCCTTAATTTACTCTACAAATATTAAATCTGGTTTTAAGGTAGCCCACACGGTCTTTCAATAGCATCAGGTTGAAAACGCGCGCAAAAATACTTCACAGAATGTCTCTCCTGTGAAGCAAACCTGCTCGAATCACGGCAAAATGGGGTCAATTGGGTACAATTATCCTGACCAAAATGCTTCACGAAAGGTGATCAGATGTCCCAGCACCCCACCGACAGTCTCCAGTCATGGATGATGTACTACCTGCAAATGGCCGTGATTGGCGTTCGTTCCGAAGCGGTCGCTCAAAAAATCAACCTGCACCTGGATCGCTTCCAGGCCTTTTTCCAGGATTGTTATGGACAGGAACGCATCAATTCCTGTGTTAAGCGTGATGTACTGGCCTGGCAGCAAGCTCTCGACAATGAAGGTTTCGCACCTGCGACCATCAACAATCACCTGGCTTCCCTGTCCGGTTTCTTCAGTTGGGTGCATACCCAGAATGCTGATCTGTTCGCCATGGGTGACCCCACCAAGGGCATTGGTGAAATGGCCCTCCCGCCGCTGGAACCTCGCACGCTCAGTGAAGGTCAAATCCAATCGCTGAAAAATCTGTGCGACCGCCTGCTGCCCTACTATCGGCTTAAGGGCAGACACTGGGTACGCACGGACGAAGAACCACCGCTGCGTACCAATGCCCGCCCCTGGCGTGACCGGGCTATCGTTTTTGTTCTGCTATCAACCGGGCTGCGTCGGGAAGAATGGTTAACCTGGATGTGTCGCAGCTCAACCCACACACATCTGATGAATTACGCCAGGCCCGGCGGGCACGGATCAACGATGTCCAGGGCAAAGGGAAAACACAGCGAGACGTCTTCTTATCGCTCGATGCACGACAGGCTCTGGCCGATTATCTGGAGAAGGAACATCCACGAGATGTACCCGACATAACGGAGGAAATCCCGCTGTTTCTGACTGGCATCGAAGTGGCCTCGCGGCGTCCGGATGGTCGTCTGGCTCCCCGTTCCATCAACCATATTCTCGACCGCATTGGCCGCTGGCACGATGCCGAGATTGAGGATGAAGCACGGCACCTGTCACCACTTCGCCCCCACGATCTTCGCCATACCTTTGCCTTCCAGTTGGCCCAGACCACCGGCGCGGACAGCTACGAACTGGAACGCCGGTTAGGCCACCGCTCCCAGCGTTACATCCAGCGTTACACCAACCCACCTGAAGAGGTAGCGGCTTCATATGTGGAAGACTTCTAAGGCCAAATACTATGCCACGCCGCTTTCTCACCACACAGGATCGCGAACGGCTTAGCCACTTTCCGGCAGCCATCGAAGAAAGCGACCTGATCGCATACTTCTTGTTGACGCCGGCTGATCTGGAACAGGTCATGCGGATTCGCACCGACACACAGCGTCTGGGTTTTGCCCTGCTGGTGTGCGGGCTGCGCTATCTGGGCTATTTCCCATCAGAGGTTCAGACTGCCCCCGCCAGTGCGATTGCTTATGTCGCACAGCAAATTGGATGTGACCCGCAGGCACTGGCCGGCTATGGTCGGCGGGCGCAAACGCGCTGTGAGCATCAGCTGTGGTTGATGAACTATCTGGGCTTTCGCCGGATGGAGCAGACTGACCTGGATGCACTGCTGGAGTGGTTGAGCCAACGCGCTCTTGAGAATGATCACCCATCCATCCTTCTGCAGCAGGCCAGTGAGCGTCTTTACCTACAACGGTTGGCGCGACCGGGGATTACGACCATTGAACGGCTGGTGGTAACGGCCCGCCAGCGAGCGGTTGAACTGACTTACTAGACGCTGGAGGATGCTCTAGATGACCAGCTTCGCTCAGCGTTGGATCAACTGCTGCAACCGCGTTTGCCTCAGGGAACCACACCCTGGAGTTGGTTAAGTCGTCCGGCTCGCGGCTACAACGCTGAGGATATCCTGGATGCTTTGGCCAAACTGCAATTCGTGTCCGAGTGGCTTATTGACGACTGGAATATCAACCGATTGCCGCCAGCTCGGGTTCAGCAGCTTGCTCAGTTGGCCCGCCGTTCCAGTAATCAGGCCCTACAGCGAAAATCCCCGCAACAACGGTATCCGCTGCTGATGGCTTTCCTGGCCGATACCTGTCAGCGCTTGACGGATGAAGTTCTGGATCTGTATGATCACCGTATCTCGCAAACCGATCGAGATGCGCGGCGTGACCTGCGCGATTATCGCCTGCGACTCAGTGAATCTTTGCAGCAGCAGCTTGAGTATTTCGGGCATATCGCTCATATCATCCTGGACAATGAGCTGTCCGATGCGGCTGTCCGGCCCCGGATATTTGAGATCGTTCCCCGCCCTCAGCTTGAACAACTGCTGGATGATATTGCCGCTCAGCAGGGTAAACTTGATGCGCTGCATTTTTTCAGTAATCGCTATACTTACCTGCGCCAGTTCTTTCCCACTTTGATCGAGACCCTCACCTTTCATCCCCACCAATCCCCAGAACCCTTGTTAGAGGCCTTGCAAATCTTACATGATCTAAATGCGACCGGCGGTAAACTTCCCAAATACCTTGAAGATGCGCCGACTGCTTTTGTGCCGGCCACCTGGCGGTCGCGGGTGATTAATCGCGATGGCAGGGTCAATCGCCGTTCGTATGATCTGTGTGTGATGTGGGAACTCCGCAATGCCTTACGTTCTGGTCAGGTCTGGGTCGAGCACAGCCGCCGCTATACCAACCTGGAAGCCTATTTGATTCCCCAGGAGCAGTGGCCCGAACGTCGAGCGGTGTTCCTCGAGTTAGTTCCTATTCAGGCTGACAGTCACGAGCGGCTGCGGCATCTTCAAGATCAGTTAGAAACGGCCTATCAGGAACTCGATAACCAACTGCCGGATGATGACGCGCTGCGTATCGAAGATGGCCGCATCATTCTGACGCCTTTCGATGCTGTGCCGGTCGATTCGCCCCTGTCAGATCAAATCCAGGCTTTGATGCCTCACTTGCAACTGGCAGAACTACTTCATGAAGTGGATCGGTGGGTCCACTTCTCCGACCACTTTGAACATGCCGCTGGCAGCACCTCCCGTATCGAGCAGCTCGACCGCCATCTGTATGCCTGCTGTTGGCTCAAGCCCGCAATATCGATTTCAATCAGATGGTCGATGTGGTGGACCTATCTTCCGGCAGATGATCTGGTATAACAACTGGTATGTCCGCGAAGAAACGCTGCATAGCGGCACCAATGAAATGATCCATTTTCAATACCGCCAACCGCTCAGTCATTATTGGGGTGATGGCCGCTTCTCCTCCTCCGATGGACAGCGTTTTGTGGTGGCCGTTCGCACCCAGAATGCTACCCCGCTGCCCCGTTACTTTGGCTTTGGGCGTGGGTTGACCTTCCTGACCTGGACTTCCAACCAGTATTGGCAGTATGGGACCATGGTTACGCCACCCACCCATCGCGAATCAACTTATACCCTCGACAAGATTCTTGATAATGATGTTGTTGTGGATATCAAAGAGCACACGACCGATACCGCAGGTTATACCGATCTGATATTTGCTTTGTTTGATCTGCTGGGCATCCAGTTTGCCCCTCGCTTGAAAGATATCAGCGATGCCAATCTCTACTGCATCGATCCCACCCTGAGCTATCGTTATCTCCAACCTATCATCACCCGCAAGCTCAATCTTGACCTCATCCACCAGCATTGGGATGACATGCTGCGGTTGGCTGCCTCATTAAAACTGAAGTGGACCACGGCGTCGTTAATCATCCGCAAACTACAGGCATTTCCCCGCCAGCATATTCTCACTCGTGCGCTGCAGGAGTACGGTCGGTTGGTCAAAACCATTTTCATCTTGCGTTATTTTCAGAGTGAAGCTTATCGCCGCCGGATCGCCGCCCAGCTCAATAAAGGGGAGAAAATCAATGCTCTGCGTGCCCACCTACACTCCGCTAATCGGGGGCGCATTCGTAAGAAGTATCCGGACGACCTATAGTGACCCCCGTTGTCAAGACAGAAAAATCGCGGGGTTTAAGGTGGATTCTGCTCCTTTCTGGAAATAGACTTCAGCAGGGGT
>JAFGNO010000240.1 GCA_016926985.1 Anaerolineae bacterium | reverse complement strand
TGGTTGTCAGCAGCATAAGGCGGTGATATCCCCACTATAACGAGACCATTATACACGGGTTCGCTTAAATCGAAGTCTAATTGGTTTTGAGACCATGCAAACCGCATAGAAGTAAAGAACCGCTCCGGCGACTCACTGGGGCGGTTCTGTTCAGGATCGAGGTCTGTGTGCTGATTGCAGTACGGGTTCACACAATCAGTTGAACACTGAAAACCACTGCACCCAGTATGGCCGCCAGGCCCACCATGTTCCATTGGGGTGTGGCCTGCTCGCCTGCAAAGAACCGGCGCAACACGGGTGCAAGCAGGCGGTGCATAAGGGCTATAAGCGCAGCCAGCAGCAGGCCCGCAACCAGCGGAACGGCCTGTTCTATCAATGGCGTATTCAGCGCAAGCGCTGAATACAACGCCCGGATAAGCAGGAAGGTAACCATCCCCCCGGCCACGATCACAAGTTTTCGAAGGAACGAGTCTTCCACCGATATACCGAGCAGCGGGAACAGGCAGCACAATGAGAGCAACCCCAGCACAAGGAACGTAATCCCAAGGATGAGAATCACCGCGCCGGGGATCCCCCATTCAACCAGCCACGCTGCATCGCTGCCGGGAGACAGGAGCCCAGCCGACAGGTTGATCCCCTCCTGCATGAGCGCGCTGGGGCCCCACAGCAGCAGCGGCAGCAGGGCTGGCCTGGCCTTTCGCCAGAGCAAAACCGAGGTCAGCACACCTGCGGTCAGGTTGAGCAGCGGGCCTGCAATCGTGGGGAACATGATCGGCGAGTCCGGGTAGGGCCCCAGCCACTGGATATGCGATCCGCCAAAGGGATCAAGGACAATACGCACATCAAACCCCCACAGGGTGTCCGTCACAAAATGCCCGAACTCGTGCACGGCTTCGCCCAGCAGGAACACAAAAACATAGGACCCAAATAACAATAACGCTGCCTGAATCGTCTGGAGTGATTTACCTGTTTCTTTTGTCTCTACAGACACTGTTTTCCTCCTCTGTTAGAACCTTGAATATACACCCGCTGACCATACATAGTAAATCGGCATACATGAGTAAATGTCATCCCCCAGTTGGGGGGATTAGCTGGGGGAATTGACAAATCGGAGCCTGTGTATTGGCAAGGCTCATGCTATTGGGTCCTGCGGCGCAGCAGCCAGGCCATGATACCCAGTGCCAGCAGGGCACTTCCCATCACAACACCTGTCTCCGGCAGGAAATCGGCCAGCTGAGCGCTTCCTGAAAAGGCAACCCGGAAAATCCGTGAGAGCGTCACAGCCGGCGTCCAGGGTAGGGCTGTCCGGATGAATTCAGGCCAGCCCAATCCTGATGAATTGCTGATAAACACCGGGACGATCAGTATCATCATGAAGGTTGTCCCCCACAGGATCATGGTCTGCCTGTTTTCGAAGAGGGTGCCCATCAGCAAACCCAGCGACACGGCAAATAACGTGCCGGTCAGGATCCCGGTGATCGCTACCCCCCAGTGGACCACCAGCGCCGTGTTGAAGGCAAACAGTACGATTGCAACCGCGATACCGTAAACCATCCCGGCCAGGGCCTTGCCGATGACGATCTGGCCCATGCTCACCGGAAAGACCAGCAGTGCATCGAGTGTCCCCGTTTCCTTTTCCTCAACCACCAGATAAGGCACGATGGATGTGCTGGTGGTGATGATGCTGACAACCAGAAGCAGGGCGATCAGGAAGGGCTGTCCAACCGCATCTGGAGAGGGATAAACCAGGCCACTTACAACCGTGATTTGGACCTGCCGCCCGGTCAGCTGGCCAAGCAGTTGCTCGAAGTAGCGTACCGTCTCAGCTCTTTTGGATTGCGGCGCAGAATGCACAAAGTAGCCATCCAAATCAAGGGGCTGGTCCTCTGACACAGTCTGCACATCAGGTACTACAAGGCCCAGTACACTCCCACCGACGTCCCCGACCACTTCAAGCATCTCTTCCTGCGAGGAGACAACCAGCACGTCTGCCTGCTGGCTGTCGGCGACTGCCGCTGCCAGCCCTGATCCACCTGCATCATAGATCACCACGCCGTGGGTGTCATCCTGCTTCAGAAGCGCCGGGAGCTGTGCCAGCACCATGAACAGGGCCACGCTGCCCATGATAAGCAGGATTGTCTTGTTCCTGATTGCTTCAACGATATCTTTGGACGCAATGGTCCAGATGATCCGCAACCTGTCGATGAATTCACCGTTTGTTCTCATCTGTTTAACCTTTATTTCAGAGAGATGAGAGGCTGACAGAAGCCAGCCTCTCACACTTATCGATCCGACCTTTTCACGATCCCTGCTGCGATGACCAGCACCAGGATGGTGCAGGCTGACAGGATGGCCAGTTCAAGCGCAAAATCAGCCAACCGGACACTTTGAGCGAAGGAAACACGATACAGGTTTGTCAGCGCTGTTGTGGGCAAAAAACCAACCAGCCTGTTTAGACTTGCGGGAAGCAGGTCCTTGAGCATCGATTCCATCGTGACCGGCATCATGAGAAACAAAAGCAGCATCCATGAGCTGGACATAACCTGCCGGCTATCAGCAATACTTCCCAGCATCAGTCCCAGGCTTACCGTGAACAGCGCGCCGCTGAGCGTAGCCAGCAGGGCTATACTCCAATGAGTAATCAATCCGCCGTTAAGAGCCAGCACAATACCGGCCCCCACCAGGCAGTAAAAGAAACCTGCCAGCGCCTTACCGAGCACAATCTGTCCCGCGCTGATCGGAAAAACCAGCAGGGCATCCATTGTCCTGGTGCGCCTTTCTTCATTCATCAACTGGGGGACAATGCCGATGCCGATCATCATGAGGAGAAAGACAAGACCGGAAGCAGTAATCTGCGCAAAGCCCCTGGAGTCTTTCTCGGTATAGACAAGGTTCCCGGTCGTGTTGATTCGCACCGGTTTGCCCATCAGGTCAGAAAGCTGGCGCTCAAAGAGCATTTGCATCTCTGATGCAGCTGACTCGGATACCCAGTGGGCAATGTATCCTTCCAGCTCGATGGTTGAGTTCTTGTCTACCTGTTCATCAAAATCCGCAGGCAGTCGGATACCAATTGCAACGATATCCCTGTTGCTCAGAAAGGTTTCCACGTCCTGCCAGGAAGGCATCGGGTTCAGTTCCAACTCGCTGTCTGTCGCCATCTCAGATACCCAGATCGACTGCCCCTCGTCATAAACCAGCAGCTGAGGAGCCTCAAGACCGGGTACCATCCGGTAGATCATGGTGGCAAAGAGGACAATCACCATTATGCTCAGAGTGACTTTGTTCTTGATTGAGTCAACAATGTCCTTTGAGGCAATCGTCCAGATCCCTGACATATAGTTACCAATACTACTCATCATTCATTCTCCCCTCGGCCAAGATGCCGCCCGGTCAGATTGATAAACACATCTTCCAGGGTTGCTCCCTGCCCGTCTCCATACGCTTTCTTCATCTCTTCGGGCGTCCCGGTCGCGATGATCTGACCCTGGTCAATGATCGCGATGCGGTCGCTGAGTTGGTCTGCTTCTTCCATGTAGTGTGTCGTTAAAAACACGGTCATGCCCTGCTGGGCAAGCGTGGAGATGATGGCGCGAATATCGCGCGACACACCCGGGTCCAGACCGCGTGTTGGCTCATCAAGGAAAAGGACATCCGGGTTGGCCAGCAGCCCCCTCGCAATGAGGACACGCTGCTTCATCCCGTTGGAAAACCCCTTGACCTTGTCACCAGCCCGCTGGGACAACCCGACCTGCATCAACACCTCTTCAACCCGCTGCTTCTGCACACCGTACAATCGTGCAGCAAAGCGGAGATTCTCGCGAGCCGACATGCGCTCGTAGATATTCTGGCTGTCAAACACAACGCCAATATGGCGCTTGAGCTGCTGGCGCTCCTCAACCACGTCACAGCCAGCCACTCTGGCCATTCCGCTTGTTGGGCGGAGCTGGCCCGTCAGCATCTTGATGGTCGTTGTTTTCCCGGCACCGTTCGGGCCCAGAAAGCCGAAAATCTCACCGGCATTGACCGTAAAGCTGATCCCTTTTACTGCACGCAGTCCATTATAATCACGGACCAGGTCTTGAACTTCGATTGCGTACATTTTTCTTCTCTTTCTCCTGCTACCTGTTTGTCACTTTGTAACTTGTGAGAGCTGCACCAACTGCAACACCGATGACCAGCCCTATCACGAAGTTGTCGATCAGAATGCCCAGTAAAATGCCGAATGCAATACTGATCCCCATGTAGTTTGTTGCCTTGCCCAGTTGATTTCCGTTTGCTCCACCCATGTGCTACCTCCTGTAACTAACCGCAAACCCCAGAAAAACTTGACCTCAGCATAAGAGATAAGAGATCGTCATGCATTAAATTTTCTGTAATAGACAGCAGAAAAGGGGTGAGTGACCGGAAAACAGGGGTGAACGACCCCGGCCTTCGAGTGATTTTTTGGCCTTGAAGTATGTTTAGAAGTCCAGGAGGGTGCGTAACTCGCGTGCGGCTAAACGGCTGAGGGGAATCTGCGTGCTGTCAGCGTCTTTGAGCTTGAGGCTGAAACTATCCCGGGTGTAGGGGATAACCTCTTTCACATATTGGAGATTGACCAGGTAGCTGCGGTGCGCCCGGAAAAATCCGCTGCGAGCGAGCCGTTCTTCGAGTTCGGCGAGGGTAAACCGTGTGGGCAAGAGCCCATCGACGGTCTGGATATGGGCGCGTTCATCATGAACAACAGCGAACAGGATGTCGGCTGGCTCAACCAGGACGATGTTCTCATTAACCCGTGCCGGGATAATGAAGGGCAAACTGGACTGCTGCTCCTCTGCTGGCGCATAGCTGTCAACAACCCGCCCCTGCGCGAGTTGATAAATGGTATCGCACAGCGTGGTGAGATGGGCCTCAGTATCGGACAGGATCAGGACCGAAGTTCCCTCATCAGCCTGCCGCCTGATGAGGTTGCCGAGAAAGGCGCTCGCGTCCCCGTCGCAATTGTCAAAGGGATCCATCAGGAGCAATACATCCGGGCTGCCTAAAATGGCCCGTCCAAATGCCAGGCGTCTTACCAGGCCGGAAGCCATGTTCTCTACTTTGACGCTGGCATGGTCGATAAGCCCGACTGTATTGAGCACCTCTGTTACACGACTGGCTGGCAGATGCAGCAGCCTGGCATAGAACATCAGGTTGCTGCGTGGCGTCTGCCGCTTATAGAGATTGTCTACACCAAACAGCACGCCCACCCTGCGCCCAAACTGCCGGGTATCCATTGGATCAATCCCGGCGAGCTGGACGGTGCCGGCTGTTGGGCGAGACTGCCCGGTGAGGAGTTCCAGGAGCATGGCTTTTCCACTGCCCACCGGCCCAACAAGGGCAGCAATCTCACCCGCTTCGACGGTCAGGCTGGGGATATCAAGCACAACGTACTGGTCGACAATCTTCTGAAGGTCATGGAGGTGGATCATGGTGACTGGCCAACTCTCTGGTGGTGTAACACGAAAGTTATAGTTCCGGAATATATAGAAAACTATTCCGTTTGTAAGACATTCCATCTTACCGGGTGAACTACAACACCCTCTACCCCCTCAAAG
>JAFGNO010000239.1 GCA_016926985.1 Anaerolineae bacterium | reverse complement strand
GTTGACATCGTGCCACAAAGAGCGCCAGTAGTTCAAATCAAGCGCCAATTCCAGGGGGAAAAGACTTTGTTCCGCCGTATAACGTTCCATGGAGTGAGAAACAGTGCCGTAATAAGGCGTGCCGCGCAGCAGGTTCACCGCCGCTTCCATACTTCCCGCTTCCAACATACGCTGCGCGGGGAGTACAGTCTCCGAGTCAAGCGGGAAAAGGACATAGAGCACCTGCTCCCACGATGTTCCCGCTGCAATCCCACGAAGCACAGCCTTCAGATTATTAACTTCAAAATGCCGGTAAAGCTGGGTAAACAGGGGGCGAGTGTTCTCAGGAGCCTGCCGGACCACTGTGAAGTAGATATCAGACAATCGCTGCTTGAGTTGGAAGACGGCCCGCCGGGGCGTAAGGAGGTTATCATCAACTCTCGTTAGATATGGCCCGTAAGCGGTCTGCTTGATCGACTCAATCAGAAGGTTGAAGTTAGCCGTTTCAACTAGGTCGGGCCAGGCTTGGGAAGAGAGCAACGTCGAGTACATAGCCCGCACCCTTGCCTGGATCGCCGCATATGCCGTAATGCTACTCATGAGTGCTATTCTTTGCGGCTCAATTGCTCAAGCACATAATCTACGGCACGATCGAAATGCTCAGATGCCAGCGTTTCCATCTGGCGGGATTTTTTCTCACTCTGGGTCAGGATACGTTCACACTCATCGTTGGCCCGGATATCGGCTGCCAGACTTTCGGCTTCTTCTTGAGCTTTGGCCCTTGATTCTTTGATGAGGGCTTGAGCTTCCTGCTCAGCCTGTTTTTGCATCTGCGCGGCGTCGTGGTTGGCGGCGTCGTGGATGGTCTGTGCCTGCTTTTCAATTTCAAGTACCTGCTGGATCAATTGCTTGTTCAAACCGCACTCTCCTACTGCACCAGTTCATCCATCAACCCCTGACACTACCACAAAAAGGAAAAAGTTGGCAGGGTATTGTTTCATTTAATTGGGTATCTAGCACAAGCATATGTCATTGGAGTGAAGCTGTCTTTAACGCCAGCTATCGTTTTGTTTATGGCAACCTTAAGGAATAGCGGATAGCACTGCAACTGCAATGCACAGCCCTATCAGATTCCGCGAACCTTATCCCCCTTTCCCTCTCAGGCAGGCCAACATCCACCCAGCCGGTGAAGCGATCCTGTTGATTCCACTCGCTTTCACCATGCCGGAGCAGCACTAGTTTGAAATTCATGATTCTCCTGCTTCATCAAAACATGCTGGCAGATCTGCTCAGCAATTTCAAAGGCTGCTCGTGGATGACCTGCCCACTTCGCTGCCTCCCGGTAGGTTTCCAGATCGTGACCGTCGCCTGCCAGCCATGAATAGACTGCTGACAGAGCTTTAACCGGCCCCGGTGCCCAGACTCCTGCCCCATTTTCTAAGACATAGCTTACGTTTCCCGCTTCCTGGCCGGGCAGGGCTTCATACAGGATCAGTGGTAAACCGCATGCCAATGCCTCCGAGACGATCAGACCGCCAGCCTTACAAAGGATAAAATCAGCGGCGTGCATCATCTCGGCCATATTCTCGACCCGCCCATAGGTATGAACTGCCCCCCGCCAATTGGTGTCCTGTAGCTCCTTATAGGCGTCTGATGCGCCACCACTCACCACAGCGATCTGGAGAGACAGACCGGATTGATCCAGTAAATTCGCCATAACGGGAAAGTCGGGACTGCGCGGCGAGCCAACGATCAATGCGGTGGGCAGTTCTACATCCCACCCCAGTGCACGCCGGACAGCGGCTTTATCGCGGTCCTTCAGCGAAAAATCTGGATGCACCGGCAGGCCGCTCAGATAGACATGCTGTTTGGAAAGCCCGTGCCCCAACGCCTGCTTGTATACATGGTCGGTTGGGACAAAGGTCATACTTGCCTGCTTGTAAAACCACAGACTGTGTACATCTATCAGATCGGTCACAACGACCGCCACCGGCAGGTCTTGACCGCTATCCTGAATCACCTTGAGTACGGCCTCGGTGAAGGCTGGGTAGGTATTGATCACAGCACGGGGTTGATATGCCGCTACCAGCTTTTCGATGGCCTTATGCATGGTTGTGGCGGCTATATCCTGTATGAGACCCGCAACGGCGGGTACATTGGTCGCCTTATAGGATGCCCGGTAGAGGCCAGGGTCGTGAACGACCATATCGTCGTAACCCTGCTCTATTCCCTTGAGCAATTGGGGCATATCCGGGTCCTCAAAAGGATTGGCAATAACGACGCTGAATAATGTGCCGTACAAATCCTGTATCGCTGCCTCAATGGCCTGCGCGGCCCGCCGGTGACCGTATCCGGCATCGGCTGTCAGGATCAGAATATTCTCAGACATGTTTCTCTCTCTTCTCTTCAAACGGCTTTGCATCACACACTCACAATAACTCGGAAAGCATGGGCATTGCCTGCCCCTCAACAGGCGCTTTCTTAAGTTCCTGTACAGCGCCTTGCAAGAAATGTATGAATTGCCCGATTTCTTCAGTCCGGGTTTTCGGAAAGTGGGCAAATCGCTCACTGAGAGCCAACAGGCATGAGTTATACAATGTCCGGGGATCGACATCTGCAAGGAGCAATTTGAAGCGGGCCGGGTCACGTTGTGCCCATTCGGCACGCCGCTGTGCCAACAAAACCTCTACCTCCGATGCCAGTCGCAGGGGAATGGAGAGCGGATATTTGTGCACCAGATTGAGAATAGGAGCTGACGATACCAGGCTTACGGTCGTAAGTCCTGGTTCAGAGGTGATATGAACCTCCCCCCCAAACGTGAACGCCTCGACAATCTTATCCCCACGATCATGCAGGATTATACGACTGGCGCAGACCGTGTAGTGATCTAATCCATGCCAACCGTGGTGGATGGAGAGATGCTCAGTGCCCGCACTCTGCGGCGTCACCGCAGCGATGGTCAGCCCGACACGTTCCGGGTCAAAATGCTGGCCTGTTGGGTCGGCGTGTAGAAAGATATCTAATCCAGGATAACCGGGATCATGCGGGTCGAGTTTTGGATGGAAGCGGAATCCCAGTTTATCGTTATCAGTCTGACTGTTGTGTTGCATGACCATTCTCCTCAGGTCAGTTTGTTGGCCTCAAACTCATTTGCCGTTCGTCGATACTCTCTAAATAGTGATCATATGCCGAAACCTGATGTACATCTTTAAGACAAGCTATTGATACGCTTATGACAATCTTAAGATAGGGGCATCTGGCTCCCGGCAAGACTTGCTGACCGTATTTTGTGATTTTTAAGGTTGACTTAAGGTATCCCTAAGCCCTGCATAAGGACACGGCGCAGGTTCGTGTTTATGATTAAGACAACACTGGGGAACACCGGGGTAGAACAGCCGCAGCACAGGGGTTCAGGCTCAGGCACCACAAAGCAGATATGTATCTTTTCCGGTAATGCAATCAACTATTTAAGGTATAAGTGAGATGGAAAAACAGTTAAGGAATAATCCTCCAGAGGAAAATGGCAATAATCAGCCAGGGCCAGGATTACCAACCCTGAAGTGGTGGTGGTGGGTTGTATTGTTCGGCCTGTTGATGTGGAATGTAGCGAGCTTGCTGCCAGCGTTACAACCCAGCGTTGACCTACCCTACAGTGACTTTGCTGCACAGGTGAAGGCGGGCAATGTTGAGACTGTTACCATTGCGGGCAGCGATATCACCGGCACGTTTGCACAGGCTATTACGTGGCCGCCGGAGAATGCCGGAACAACCGATCAGGGCAACACGGCCAGCCAGGATACTGACCCTGCAAATTCGGGCGAGCCCCAGGCGGCCACCACCGATCAAACCACCGGGCAGAGCCAGCCCCAATCACAATCATATGAAGCGTTTACGACCATGTTCCCTGAAACGGTTGGCGATCCGAGTCTGCTGTCACTGCTAGAGCGGCACAACGTGGAGGTCAACGTGACTCCACCGAAAACGCCCTGGTTCACACTGCTGCTCACCGACGGGCTGCCGATCTTGCTGCTGGTTCTGGTGATGGCCAATATGGGGCGAATGGCGATGAAGGGGGGAGCGTCAAACCTGTTCAGTTTTGGGCAGTCAAAGGCCCGACGGTATTCGGGCGAACAATCCGATGTAACATTCGAAGATGTTGCCGGAGCCGATGAAGCTAAAGCAGAGCTCGAAGAGGTTGTTGATTTTCTGCGTAACCCGCAGAAGTATTATCAGATCGGGGCACATATCCCACGCGGTGTGCTCCTGGTGGGTTCTCCGGGCACCGGGAAAACGTTGATGGCGAGAGCCGTCGCGGGCGAGGCCGGGGTGCCCTTCTTCTCACTCAGCGCGTCGGAATTTGTCGAGATGTTCGTTGGTGTGGGGGCCAGCCGGGTGCGTGACTTGTTTACGCAGGCCAAATCGGCAGCTCCGGCGATTGTCTTTATCGATGAGCTTGACGCGGTCGGCAGGCGGCGCGGGGCTGGTCTGGGGGCTGTCAACGATGAGCGCGAGCAAACACTCAACCAATTGTTGGTCGAGATGGATGGCTTCGACGACCGGCACGAGGTGATCGTCATAGCCGCGACCAACCGCCCGGATGTGCTCGACCCGGCACTGTTGCGACCAGGCCGCTTTGACCGGCAGATAACGGTTAACATGCCCGACAAGGCAGGCCGCGAGGCGATCTTAGGTATCCATACCCGCGAGCTGCTGCTTGAGACAAGTGTCGATCTGGGTTTGCTGGCTCAAACAACCACCGGGCTAAGTGGGGCGGACCTGGCTAACTTATGCAATGAAGCCGCGCTGACAGCCGCTCGCCACAACCGGGCACGGGTCTCCATGAGCAATTTTGAAGAAGCCTTAGACCGTATTTTGCTGGGTGGTGTCCGCGCCTTGCTGCTTGAACCTCAAGAGCGCCGCGTCGTGGCTTATCACGAAGCGGGCCATGC
>JAFGNO010000046.1 GCA_016926985.1 Anaerolineae bacterium | reverse complement strand
GGTCAAACCCTATTCACTGGACCACTACCTCAGGTAGTGGGTTTATTCCTGGACCAAATCAATGACAACAGACAGCAGCAACCGAAAACTCCCCACCTCTCAGATTTTTCATGCTGTTTTGCAAGGTGCTGGTGCTGGCCTGGTGCTGGCAGCGGCTTTTGCCGCCGGTTTCTTCTTCCGTGATTACAGCGACGCAGCCAGGCCAAGCGATACCTCCTATTCAATCCTGAACGAGATCGAAGGCGTTCTCACTCATTACTACTACTACGAAATGCCCGTCCCTGAAGACCTGGTCTACGGCGCCGCACGGGGATTGGTTGCGGAGCTTGGCAATCCCTACACTTACTTTGTAGAACCAGAGACTGCAGAGATTAACGAAGATAATCTGGCCGGGAGTTTCGGCGGTATTGGTGCAGAGATTGTCCGTAATGAGGCCGGCCAGTTTGTCATCTACCGCGTGTATAGAGACAGCCCGGCATGCAAAGCGGGTGTCCAGGAGGGCGATATTATTGCAGCGGTTGACGGGATACCGGTTGACCCAAACACGCCCGACAGTACCGAACTGTTATCCGCCATCCGGGGAGAAATCGGGGACCCGGTTGTCCTGACCCTGCAACGAGGCGCAGAAACATTGGAAATTGAGATTGTGCGAGACGAAGTCCTGTTTCCATCAACTTACTGGCAGATTGTAGACTCCGACAGCCGGCTGGGATATATTCAAATATCCCGATTTACAACTCGGACCCCGGAAGAGCTTGAAACCGCCCTGGAAGAGCTTGCCAGCAGCGGAGTGAGGGCGCTTATCCTGGATTTGCGGAATAACGGTGGCGGGCTGGTTGATTCGGCGCTTGCAGTCATATCAGAGTTCCAAGATGGTGGTGTGACACTGATCGAGGATCGCAAGGAACAAGGGGAACAGGTATTTGAGGCTTCCCGTGGTGGCACAGCAACCGATATTCCCCTGATTGTCATGGTGAACCACTCCACTGCGAGCGCATCAGAAATCGTCGCCGGCGCTTTGCAGGATCATGGACGAGCCGTCTTGCTGGGAGAGCAGACATTTGGCAAAGGCTCTGTGCAAATCATCCATACATTAAGCGATAGTTCCTCCCTGCACGTTACTACTGCCGAGTGGTATACACCCAATCGCAGGCGCATCGAAGGGGCGGGCCTTCACCCTGACATAGAAGTCATGACCGAAGAAGGTGGGGATCAGCAATTTGAACGGGCAGTTGAATACCTTCAAGACATATTGGTTGAAAACGAAGCAACGCAAAACGAGAATTAAGAGGCTTACCATGTTAGAGACCTATCAGGACGCCAGACAAAGCGCATCATTGAAGACCGCCTTCAGGATTATCCTGTTTGGGGCTGTTGGGCTGGCGTTAATTGCCGGTGGTTTTTTAGCGGGGCTGATCACTGGCACGGGCATCTCCGCACACGGCGGTCGCATCGAGTTTCCAGTATCTCCCTTTGATTACACGGGTGCTGAGGGTAAAACCGGCGGCGATGTTGATATGGCGACCTTCTGGGAAGTATGGGAAACGGTAGATGACCGGTTTTACCACGATCTTCCCAGCGACGAAGAGCGCGTTCAAGGCGCAATCAATGGGATGCTCGACAGCCTTGGGGACCCCTATACTGCTTATGTTCCCCCTGACGTTGCGCTCCGACTCAGCGAGGACCTCTCCGGTGAGTTTGAGGGGATCGGTGCTTACGTCACGGAGGCTCCAGAAGGAGGTGTCTATATCATCCGTGTGTTTGATGAAAGCCCGGCGAAAGAGGCCGGTTTGCAGGCCGGTGACATTGTCATCGCTGTGGACGGCCAGGATATCACCGACCAGATACTGAACGAGTCGCTGCTGCTTATTCGCGGACCTGCAGGAACGACTGTGAACCTGACCATCTACCGCGAAGGGGAACTGGATTTCCTAGAGCTATCCATAGAGCGGGCCCGTCTGGAAGTGCCCACGGTAGAGGTCCGAATGCTTGAGGACAATATCGGGTATGTTGCCCTGTTTGATTTCAACGCGCAGTCTGCCAGCCGGTTAGAGGACGCTGTGTCCACATTGATTGACGATGGTGCAGAATCGCTCATCCTGGACCTGCGGAACAACCCCGGGGGCTATCTTGATGAATCAATCAGCATTGCGGATCTGTTCCTTCCAGGCGGCACGATTTTGATCCAGCGCGATGTTGATGGGCGCGAGCGTGTTTTCTCCAGCAGCCGTGGGGACCTTGCCGAGGAAATACCCCTGGTTGTGCTGATAAACGGGGCAAGTGCCAGCGCGTCCGAGATCGTCGCTGCAGCGATAAGGGATAATGAGCGTGGTATATTGATTGGTGAAACATCTTTTGGCAAAGGGGCTGTGCAACTTCAATATACCCTCAGCGATGGAAGCTTACTGCGGGTAACCTATGCTCTCTGGTATACACCAAGCGATATTTCGATCAGTGAAAACGGCATTGATCCTGATATTACGGTCGAGTCGCCGGAGGAAATATCATCTGATGACGACCCCCAACTGGATCGAGCCATCGATTACCTGATGACAGGTCAATAGCCATGCCGGAGAGCAACATAAAAATCATCACCACCAACCGGAAAGCCCGGCATAACTATCATATTGAAGATACGCTGGAAGCGGGGCTGGTCCTGACCGGCACCGAGATCAAATCAGTGCGAGAACACCGGGTCAGCATTCAGGAAGCCTATGTGACCCGCATCAATGACGAGCTGTGGGTTCAGAACATGCACATTGCCGCTTACGATCCGGCGCGGGAGAATCACGATCCGTTGCGCCCTCGTAAGCTCCTCATGAAACGGCACGAAATAAACCGCTGGGGAGACAGGGTTCAGCAAAAGGGCTATACAATCGTCCCGCTTCAACTGTATCTGAAGAAGGGATACGCCAAACTGGAAATTGGCCTGGCAAAGGGCAAAAGGCAGTATGACAAGCGTGAAGCAATTGCCAAACGCGAGGCGGAGCGACGTATCAGGCGAACCCTGAGAGACCAATCCAAAGGGTGATCGATGGCAGATCACAGCAATCTGGACCTGTTCAATTGGCCGCAGTCAATTCGGGGCATTAACAGTCTGGAGCGTACAATTAAAGAGCGCCTGTACCACTCTTTGCTTCCGGGGAATGTGCTTGAGCGTTTCCAGGTGTCCCCTGACAACCCTGACCTGCTTCAGATCCACTGCCCGGCAGATACGCGTTCTGTCGAGATCATCCTGTTCCATGAAGCCGGAGCCTTGGACCCGGTATTGTATTTGCAAATGGCAGATACCTTAAACAACCAGATCGCCCTGCTCCTGCTGGTCATCAACGATCCGAATTCGCCGCGCTATTACGTTGATGTCACCCAAGATGGTCGACCCACACGCTTTGGCACCCTCCACAGGAATATCCCTGAGGAGATCAGGGCAATGGAAGCCGGTCTTTCACCGGGGCAGATCAGACGAGGGCTGAGGCTTTCGCATGCGGCTGTTCCCACCTTTGAACGCTTCATCGAGCGAACCGGTCATGAAATGGTGATCATTGAGCCGCTCACGTATAACAACGCAATTGTTTATGAAAAATACGGCTTTGCTTACTTCCATGGGCAAAAACGCATGGCATGGATCGACAGTGTTTTACGACCAGGCGGCGAGCTGTTTGACCGGTTTGATGATTCGACGCCGTTTCGAAAACGAGACCATTGGCGCAGTGTCAGAGGACGGTCATGGGCTATCCACGACGGGATATTGGGAGAGCCATTCGGCAATCTGCGGATGTATAAACGGATTCACCACCATGCTGGCGTCAACACATTCCCGGACGGCGAGTGGTAAGGTATTAACTAATCCCAGGGTGTCTTGTTGTTAGTGTTTTCCAGCGCCGCATTGATCTGATCGGCTTGATGAGGGAAGACAGCAGCCCAGGCCATGATCAAACCAAAACAACCGCTCATCATCATATCCCCAAATGGGACAGCATAGTGGATCGGCAAAGACGATTCTTTGAGCATCTGCCTGCGGGGACCGGTGACCGCCACAAAGTCCAGAGGGATAGCACCAGAAGTATAGACCAACGCACCATGCCCATGGTCTGCAAAGACCTCCTCATGCTGGAGCGATGCATCTGCCCAACTCCGGATCAGATGATCGAGTTTCACAGCATCCTGGAAATCAGTATGGTGTTTTAAAACTCCTTCTATAGCCCCCCGGTTAAGACGAAGGTCAAGTCCAACCGCCTATCTATAACCTAAGGGTCTGTAAAAGAATAACTTCCCGAATCGAGAGTATAATGCAACCAGAACAACAAGAGGTTGC
>JAFGNO010000238.1 GCA_016926985.1 Anaerolineae bacterium | reverse complement strand
GTGTATGATTGAGCTGTTTTTCGAATGTGAGAGGTCATTTATAATACTGGGGGGAATGAACTTTACTACACAAACGGGAGAACCACATGTCTATTGAAGAGAACGGTGACAATGGTGAGAGCCGCCCCGATAT
Source organism: Anaerolineae bacterium (assembly GCA_016926985.1). Taxonomy (GTDB): domain Bacteria; phylum Chloroflexota; class Anaerolineae; order Aggregatilineales; family UBA3940; genus JAFGNO01. The sequence goes on along the minus strand of JAFGNO010000238.1, from coordinate 9,917 downwards.
AAACCAAAACCAACTGGCACTGACAGTACATCGGTTGCGGATCATCCTGGGTGTGCTCGCAGTCATGATAGTCGTGACAATAGTCTTTGGTTGGCAGTCAAATCGCCGTGCTCACGAGGCCGAACTTAACGCGGAAACTGAAGAAATGGCCCGGCGAGAAGCCGAACAAATTTCACAGACTGCACAATCCCAGATTCAGGAAGCCCAACAGAATGCTGAGATTTGGCAGGCTGCTCAGGCGGAAGCAGAATTACGCGTCGAAGAAACGCTGTCCGTTGCAATAGCAGCCCGATCTGAAGCAGAACTGGCAGAAGGCAATCGAACACTTAGCATCCTGTTGGCTCTGGAAGCCTTAGAACACTATCCGTACACCTGGCAAGCTGAACGCGCATTGGGGCGTGCAATCCTGTCAGGCCAACTGCCGGATTTTACGCTTGCCGTTCGTGACACGAGAATCCTCGATGCAGGGTGGTCGCCAGATGGAAAGCGGCTTGCTACAGCTTTGGAGGATCACACCATCAGGGTGTGGGATTCGAAAGAAGGGATTGAACTCTTCTCACTGGAAGGGCATGAAGATTCCCTCAAGAGTGTATCCTGGTCCCCAGATGGGGCTCGTATTGTGACCGCCTCTGCTGACAATACTGCCAGGGTATGGGACGCAGAGACAGGAGCTGAACTTCTCTCGCTGGAAACACACGAAGATCAGGTTTGGAAAGCCGAGTGGTCGCCGGACGGGACAAAGATTGCGACCATCTCGTGGGATGACACCATCAAATTGTGGGATGCCGGGACCGGGGCTGAATTCCTAACTATAGATGTTCCTCAGGGGGGGGAACACGCGGACATCATGAATGTGGCTTGGTCGCCGGATGGGACCCAAATTGTGATCTCCTCGACGGATCGGACTGCGACGGTATGGGACGTGGAAACGGGAAATCTACGCTTCACCCTGCTTGGGCATGAAGGGGGCGTTATCAGTGCGACCTGGTCACCAAATGGGGCATACATTGTCGTCGGCGCATACGCTGGCGACGTGAAAGTATGGGATGCAGAAATCGGTACAGAACTCTTCCAGCTGAAAGGGCATCAAGACCGGCTCAACAGCGTATCCTGGTCACCGGACGGGATGCGGATCGTCACAGCTTCAGATGATGACACGGCGAGAGTATGGGACACGCAGACGGGGATCGAACTTCTCACCCTGAGAGGGCATGCAGGGGATGTCAACACTGCAACTTGGTCACCGGATGGAACACGCATCGTCACGGCCTCGGATGACCATGCTGCAAAAGTATGGGATGCAGAAACGGGTACAGAACTTTTCTCCCTCAGCGGGCATGAATTTATTGTATTGAACGCAAGCTGGTCACCGGATAGTAGGCGCATTGTGACCACTTCTCGTGATGGCACTGCCAGGGTGTGGAATGCCCGGCTGGGGAGCGGGATATTTATCCCTATGAAGCAGGAAAAGGATATTGAGTGCGCGACCTGGTCGCCTGATAGTCAATATATCCTGACTGGAACGAGGAGAACTTTTAGTTTGTGGGATGCGAAGACGGGTGTCGAGTTCCCCTTCTCAACCAACGATCCCTGGAGTATTCGGTGTGAATATGCGGACTGGTCGCCCGATGGAAATCACATTGTGACTGCCATATGGAATGATATGATAAAGGTGTGGGATGCGAAAACCGGTGACAGAGTGCTTGCTTTCTTTGGGCAGAATGATGTCGATTATGCAGAATGGTCGCCGGATGGGACGCGGATCCTGACAGCTTCCGGGCTGACCGTAATGGTGTGGGATGCAGAAACCGGGGCTGATCTGCTCTCTCTGGATGATTTTAAATCTGCTGTAATCAGCGCGGCCTGGTCGCCGGATGGGACCCGCATAGCGGTCGCCTTATGGGATGGTACCACAGAGATATGGGACGCAGAAACAGGCGCGAAACTCTTATCCCCGACTCTTCACGATAATAAGGTTAACAGCGTGGCCTGGTCACCGGATGGGAAGCGTATCTTGACAGCCTCTCTTGATGGCACTGTCAAGGTGTGGGATGCGCAGACAGGTGAAGAACTTCTTTCCCTGCCTGGGTATGGACATAGCCTTTCCAGGGCGGCTTGGTCACCAGATGGGACGCGCATCGTCACCACTGCAGGCCACACCGCGAAAGTGTGGGATGCACAAAGCGGGGGTCAGCTTTTCTCCTTGAGCGGGCATGAACATACCATAACCGACGCGGCTTGGTCGCCGGATGGGACTCATATCATGGTTGTTTCAATGTACGGAAATATGAGGGTATGGTTGGTCTGGCACTCCTGGGAGGAGGCGGCTGCATTGGTACGGGAATGCTGCGTTGTTCGCGAACTTACGCCAGAAGAACGGGAAGAATTTGGTCTTCCACTACGGGATTGATTGCCGGTAAGCTTCCTCCATGCGCATGGACTACGTCGAACTGCACTGCCACTCCCACTTCAGCCTGCTGGATGGGGCTTCGCCGCCGGAGGCGCTGGTCTCACGGGCAGTGGAGCTGGGCATGCCCACCCTGGCCCTGACCGACCACGACGCGGTCTATGGGGCGGTGCGCTTCTCGCAGGCGGCGCAGGCCGCGGGCATCAAGCCCATCCTGGGGGCCGAACTGAACCTCGACGACGACAGCCACCTGACCCTGCTAGTCGAGAATAAGCAGGGCTGGCATAACCTCAATTGGCTGATCAGCCAGGCACGGGCCAATGCGCCCAAAGGTCAAGCCGCGCTGCCGGTCGAGCGGCTGGCCGGTCACACCGGGGGGCTGATCGCGCTGTCCGGCTGCCCGCAGGGGGCGATCCCGCTGGCGCTGCGGCGGGGGGATCGGGAGGGGGCCATCCGCATCGCCCGGCAGTATAAGGAGTGGTTCGGGGCGAGCGGTTTCTGGATCGAGCTGCAGCATCACCTCCGGCCCCCGGATAAATCGCTGGTGCGAGGATTGGCCGAACTTGCGGAGGTGGTCGGATTGGAGGTGGTGGCGACCAACAACGTGCATTATGCCCGGCGGGAGGGCCACCGCCTGCAGGATGTGCTGGTCTGCATCCGGGAGCATACCACGCTGGCCGAATCGTCATCGGTGCGGCGGGCCAACTCCGAGTATTATCTGAAAGATGCCCGGCGGCTGGGGCCGCTGTTTGCCGATTATCCGCAAGCGCTGGCCAACACCCTCCGCATCGCCGAGCGCTGTCACTTCGAACTGGCCTATGGTCTCCAAGACCTGCCGGCATTCCCCACCCCGGATGGGATGAGTGCTGCGGATTATCTTCGCGAATTGTGTGAGTCGGCTCTGCCCCGACGATATACAGATGCTGCATTGACGGTCAAACAGCAGTTGGATTACGAACTGCGGGTGATCGAACAGGGGCGGCTGGTCAACTACTTCCTGATCGTGTGGGACATCGTCAATTTTGCGAAGCAAAACGGCATCCGCTGTCAGGGGCGGGGTTCGGCGGCCAACTCGCTGGTGGCCTACCTGCTGAACATCACCCCGATTGATCCCATGAAGCACCACCTGGTTTTTGAGCGTTTCCTGTCGGAAGAGCGGCTGCGCCCGCCGGACATCGATATTGATTTCGACGCCGCCCGGCGCGAGGAGGTGATCCAGTACATCTACCGGCGCTACGGCCACGACCACGCGGCGATGGCCTGCACCTTTGTCACCTACCGCACCCGGAGCGCCATAAGGGACGTGGGCAAGGTGCTGGGCTTCCCCCCGCACCTGGTCGACCGGGCGGCAAAAGCCGTACACGCCTATGGTGTCCAGCAGGTGGCCGAGTCGCCCACCTTGCAGGATGAGCTGGGCACCATCATGGAAGGCCCGCTGTGGCAGCAGCTCTTTGACCTGGTTGGGCAGTTGAGAGGCTTCCCGCGCCATCTGGGCATCCACAACGGGGGGATGGTAATCACCGGGCCGCCGCTGGCCGAGCACATCGCTACCGAGCCGGCCACTATGCCGGGCCGGGTGGTGGTCCAGTGGGACAAGTATGGCATCGAGGACTCCGGGCTGGTCAAGATCGACATCCTGGGGCTGCGGATGCTGTCGGTGCTGGCCGAGGCGGTTGAGATTATTGCGAAGACGACCGGCGAAAAAATCGACTTAGATAGGCTGAGCTTCGACGACCCGGCGGTGTTTGCCATGCTGCAGGCGGTTATATGGAGAATATTTTACGCTACCTACGAAGCAGGCTTGAAATCAGTGACCGGCTTGACCGTAACCCCGGTGGTCAGGGCAACCCGTTCCTGTTTCCCATCCGCAGTAATCAGGGGGAAACTAAGTGTTTTGGCTAATGCGATGTAAATCGAATCGTACACGGCCAGTTCATGGGCGAGGCCAAGACTCAAGGCATCTGAGAGATAAGCCGAAGCCAGATGGATTGTCAAGGGAAGGTCGGTTATCGCCTTGACCGCTTTCTGGGCCCGGTCAATCGGCATATCCTGAAAACGCACATGCCGCCACAGAATGTTCGTACACTCCACCACACAGAATTCCGGGACATGTAACGTAACAGAAGCCGGCTGTTTCAAACCATCCAGCATTGCCAGAACGTTATCTGTATGAGGCTCGCGTACATAAGCCTGAATGAGCACACTGGGATCGATGACGAAATGGTCACTCATCGATCGCGATCCTCACGCAGTATCTCAAGACTGGATTTAGATCCCGGAGGGGGTGTCCAGAGATTGGCCCGCATGGATTGAAGCACTTCCTCAACCGGACGATCTCCCTGCTGCCGATATGAAAGAGCGCGTGATGGCCCCATATGTTCTTCAATAATCGATTCAACAAAGGCTCGAAGATCGCCTATACTCATATCTGAAACGCTTTGGACCGTCATAATTGCCTCCATCTTCACCAACCGGTCACCCGAAGTTGCTCCGTGTGGAGCAGGCAACTTTAGACCTGATGATATCTCTTGTCTCAACCCAATTCTACTGACAATTCCCTGTAACTCGCTACTGTCAAAATGGTCAAATAAGGAATCGTCTGAGCTAACGTTTTCGACGTTTTTTGTGGCGTGGACAGCTAACAGGGTGCCGCAGGTGAACGGCTACCAGGGGAGAGAGCGTGTCAACGATGGCATCAGACGACAATCCCTTCCTCGAAAAGTGGAGCCCAAATTGCACCATCTCGCTGCCATCTTCAAGGGTGATGTCATCCACCACCATCCCCTCCAGCCGCCGCCCGCGCATGGTGCGGTGTGATTGCTTGATATCCCGGACAACCAGCGGTTCACCGCAGCAGAAACACAACAGGGGCAGCTCATGCCCATCTTCGAACACGTAGTAAAAGGTCTCTTCCCGCTGAATGATATCGACCACCCGTTTCTGCCCGATACACTGGTCGAGGTATTCTGCTACACATTGTAGCTTTCCATCGACTTTCACCATGGGGAAACCATCTCGTTTGCAGGTTGGATAAGGGCGTGTTGTTTTGGTGGTCATGTCTCTCCATTCCAGCTACTTACTCTGTCAATCTGTGCTTATTGAGCAACGTCACTCCTATCCGCCCTACGGCCAGAACAGTTCATTCGTCTCAATCTGCTCCAGGCAGTCATCCAGAGTCAGGGCGGGAAACACGGTTGCCCACTGGCCTGTATGACGCATGTAGGCCAGATTGAACCGGTCATTACCGGCATATTCCAGCCGCGTAAACTTGAGGTCGAAGAATTCCGAGAGGCAGTTGTCCGCCGGGCAGCGCCATGTTCCACACAAATAGAAGTAGCTGCCGTGCCACCTGGTGTAGAGGTTCACAAGATAGTTCCACTCCATGTCGGGTGGGGGCGGCACAACCCGCGCAGGCTTGAGCACATTTTCCAGCAGGGCATTGGCTCGCCTGGACACCTCTTCCTTGAGCGCCGCAGACGCTTTCGGCTTTGGCCCTCGCTTTGGCGAATACATCCACTGCTTAGACGTCTTCTTGGCCATCTTTCCCCTCCCCTGGGATATATGGAATGAGGCCTTTTTCGAAAGCCAACTCCTGGATTTCCCTTGAGACATGCCGGGCATCCAGGAGGAATCCGTTGACCGAGATCATCCAGGCCAGCGGACTTTCATCCTGACGAGAAGGCAGCATCCAGGTCCAGTCCAGCCGGTTAATCTTGAACAGATCGCGGATCTGCTTGGCCTTACTGCCGGCGGTCTGCTGGCTTACTCCAAAGAGTGCCACTAAATCCTGTGCGCTCATAGAGGGTGTCTGGCTGCGGTCGAACAGAAAGTTGACTTGACCCAACGCATAAACAATGCCGCACGCCCAGCTTTTTGGCCTCCCACTGGCAAGTGGGGAAGGTCGTTTGCGGCTCAGTGCAGCCGCCAGCTTACGGCTGAGTTGGGCATACTCTTCGTTCAGATGATTGTGACATACCTCATCGGTCAGGGCTACTATCGCCTCATACACTGCTTGCATTTTCTTGGGGACTTTTTCTTCGCTCATCACTACCTCCTGCCTGGGGCCTGAAATTGCCCGGTCATATGAATTGAGCGCCTATGCTTCCCAGGGCATGTCGAACCAGTGAAGGTATTCATAATAGATACTTTCGAGAATGCTATAGCCCTCGCCACGAGCACTGGTCCGCGCGTAGCGGGCTCCTGCGTCTTTGAATAGCTGAATCATCACATCATTCAAGAGCTCTGCAACCTCAGTGACCTCCATGGATTCTGCCGAGTCTATCAGGGATTGGGCCACCGAGTCTTCAACCGCATCATGCTGATCCTGTCCGTCAGCCCGGCTGAGAGCGTACTGTAACATCCCTGCTACCAGGGGAGCCACGCGATGAGTGCGTCCCTCTGGGACAAGTATACGCAGCATGCTGACCCAAACCGAGTAGGTTTCTTCACCGACAACCGTCTTCAAGCTTCTCTGATATTTCGCTGGTTTTGCCATGGTGCCACCTCACCTTTCCACAAGTTTACCTCAAACCTGCTCCAACCGTCTGACCATGCAAAGTGTCTGCGCATGTTGGTGAACAGGGTGCAGGGACAAAGCCCGTTTCTATATGAGCTTCCAGCCGATAGATCTGGGCTGCCACCACCTCGGCCTTTGCCTGTAGACCCAGGGTCTGGAAACGCTCATACATGGACTTGAGTCTGGGGATATCTTCAGGGAAAGCAGCAAATCGCTCACACAGCAGACATTTGACATCGCTTTCGCAGTGAAGTTTAGGGTTTCGTCGACAGTAGCCATGTGGTAGTCGAATCCAACTCATTGCATCCCCTTCGGCAAACAGACTGTACTCCTCACCAGAAAAGAAGCTTGGAATACCGTTCAGTGGGCCTGATTCCATCTTTGCTACAGCGTCATTAAAGGCTTGTTCAACAGTCGTATCAAGGATACGCGCATACTCCAGGGTCATATTGAGCGTCGTATGTCCCATCAGCTTTTGAATAGCGGACTCGCGCATCCCGTAATTGATGAGAGTTACCGCAAAGGTGTGGCGGAAGCGATGGGGTGTCAGACCGTTAATCTGAGCTTTCTGTCCTACCTGGCGAATAATGTCACTTACACGCTGTCCACCTGTCCAGGGCCGCCCATAGCGGGTAAAGAGACGATCCGTCGCACGTTCCCAGCCATGTTCCTGCCATTTTCTTAATATCGTCAGGCAGGGTTGGGTGAGAGGAATCATGCGATCCTTTAGCCCTTTTCCTTCGTGGATGTGAAGTTTCCAGCGGTCTTGAACCTGTACAATATCCGACGCTTTAAGCATCGCCATTTCACCTGAGCGAATACCTGTATGAAGTAAGGTTATCACCAGGACCCGTTCAAGAAGCGTAGCCTGCTGTTCGCAGTAAGTCAGAACAGCATGAATCTCCTGGTCATTGAGATAGCGCGGTATTGGCGTCGCTTTACGGGGGGTATCGTTTTGGTGGAAAGGATTTCTTGCAGGACTATTTGGCAGATTTTCATCAATGGCAAAATCGAGAAATGCCCGGATACCCTGATAAAGTCTGTTTCGATAATTTGCAGAAAAGGTGCCTGTATCTACACGGCGTTTCAGTTCCTCTGTATACTCCAAAGCAATCAGGCGTGTTATCAGGTGCATCTCATCAACTTCAGGATACTGCTCCTGAAGCCAAATAAAGAAGTGGTTGATAGCCGCCCAACGAGAACGAATAGTGCTTGGCCTGTACTTCACTTCGCACCAGCGCATATAAGTCAGAATAGCCACCCGAATCGGATCATGAACCAACGATGCAAATCGTTGTTCGTGGCAAAGGACAGGCTTTGCAGGTGAGATGACTCCCCAGTGCACCAGGAAATGCTCCAGGCGCGCCAGACGAGGATTACGGTTCTTGTACGCTTCCCGTTCAGTGGTTTGATACCATGCAACATAAGTCTGGTAAAAGGCATCATAGTCTGCACGGGTTACCTGTTCGAGAGGTTTGTGAGCATAAGCAAGGAACAAAATAAGCAAAGTCATCTCTCTTCCCACGCGCTCACGGTAAGAGCCTTCTACCGAGACCACATATCCCAATTCGGTCGCTGTACAAACTAATCTGGCCCGTATCGGTTCGAGCGCCTTGGTGTGCAGTCGACTGAGCTGAATCGGCAGCGAGGCCATCAGTTCTATGCTGGGGCGTATGTAGCCTCGAAACAGGAGAAAAGCAATGAAGCAGCCACAAACGTACCTCCAGCGACTTGCTCTTGGAGCGAGGTCAAAGAGTGCGACGATATCTTCATCGGCCCATTCTGCAATGGGCTTACCAACCTGGTGTAGAATTCGAGGTGGAGCAGTTTGTACATTTCTCTGTACTTCTTTGTTCTTGTAGATGTGGTTATCCCTGAGAAATTGCTGGTATTCAACCAGGATGTCTGCATCTGTCCGGGCAAGCCCCTGTCCCAGAATCATTTCTAATTGCCTCCGTGTTCCTGGTTTCCCCCAGGCCCTTGTCCACCCTTGTCATTTCGTGATATATGAGGCGAAGCGGTTTCTACCATCTCATCAGACAAATTGAGCAGCCCCACCGTTGTAAAAGCCGGTTCGGCACGATGAAATTCCTCCTCGACATAGCTGTCGGCCAGGTGTAGATAAGGCAAAAGTGAAGCCGGATGGTGATGACCCACCAGTTTTCGGACAGCAGGTTCGGGCATACCAGCCTGAATCAATTGAGTGATTCCGGTATGGCGAAATTGATGAGGGTGCAGATGAGGTAATCCGGACCGTTTTGAGTAGTAGGCAATAGATTTCTGAATCGCATTGACACTTAGCGGGTGACCCTGTGCCCGCCCTTTGAATGCTACAAAGAGGGCAGGTTCTTCTGGAAACAAATCCCTCCGCTCTTCGTCCAGGTAACGATTCAGGCTTGCAAATGTCAGATCATTCATATAGACCGTTCGTGGCCAGCCCCCTTTTGGGTTGGTGATCTGGATTGTTTTATGACTACATTCGATATCCTCAAATCGAATCGCCACAACTTCACCGACACGCAGGCAGCTCATCCACATCAATAGCACAATGGTTTTATCGCGCCACGTTGGCAAAACGGTGAAGAAGGTGTGCAAGGCAGCATCAGGGATGACATCAGGAATTCGCTGTGCTTGCTTACGATACAGACTTTGACTATGGCGGCCTGCAAGTTTCTGTCGCCGCAGAGGATTTATGGGATTGCGAGGAAATTGAACCGGGTCGAGCAACTGTAACTCTTCAAAAAGGGATGATAATGTTGCCAGTCGGCGATTGATAGTTGCCCGAGCATACCCCTGGCGATCCTGGTGTTCAATAAACTTTAGGCATTCAGAGCGCCTAATGGTTTCGAGCGGTTGGTCGATAAAAGCAAAGAAGGTTTTGAGGTCTAGTGCATAGTTGAGCCAGGTACTAGCCACCGGACACTGAACAAATGAGCGAGAGTTGAACAAGCGGCGAAACCTCGATAAGGTTGAGTTTGCAGACAAAACCGAGTC
>JAFGNO010000045.1 GCA_016926985.1 Anaerolineae bacterium | reverse complement strand
GTCGCCCTCATGCGTAATTACGGGCAGCATAATGCCCTCCTGTGCGGCATACGCATGGCCTCATTTGACACGGTGGTCACGATGGATGATGACCTGCAGCACCCACCGTCTGAGATCAAGAAACTCCTGGCTAAACTGGATGAAGGCTATGACGTCGTCTACGGGTATCCTGAAGCGGAGCAGCATGGCCTGTGGCGCGACCTGGCTTCTCAAATCACAAAGATCGTCCTGCGAAATATCATGGGAATAGGAACCGCCCGGCATGTTAGCGCGTTCAGGGCCTTCACAACGCGTCTCCGCCATGCTTTTGAGGGCTACCGCGGCCCATTTGTCTCGATCGATGTGTTACTGACCTGGGGAACTTCGCGGTTTGCAGCCATCCCTGTCCGGCATGAGCTGCGCCAGCATGGGAAATCCAATTACACATTTGGCAAGCTGGTTACCCATGCCTTCAACATGATGACCGGGTTCAGCACCATCCCACTGCAGATTGCGAGCTATACCGGGTTTGCCTTCACTGCCTTCGGGGGAGTTGTGCTCATCTATGTCCTGCTTTGTACATTGATCAACCGCACTGCGCCATCCGGATGGCCCTTTCTGGCATCCATCATCGCCATTTTTTCCGGGGTGCAGATGTTTTCGCTGGGAATTATCGGCGAATATCTGGCGCGAATGCATTTTCGGATGATGGACCGCCCTCCCTATGCCATATATGGGGTAATCAACCCACCACCGGAGCATGAGTAACCATGCGGATTGTGCTCTTCTGTGCCACGCAGCGAGGTTACCGGTTTCTGGAGAAGATGGCTGAGCTTGCCCCTGCTGCCGAACTGGTTGTGTTCAGCTTCCGTGAGACGCCGCACGAGCCTCCTTACCTGGACGATATTCGCTCATTGACAAAATCCCTGGGCGGAGTATTTCACGAGGCCCGACAGGTGGGCAATACAGGGTGGGATGGGTTCTGGAACACGACCCGGGCTGACCTGATGTTTGCAGTGAGCTGGCGCTACCTCATCCCTGAGAATGTCTACAGCCAGGCGCATCTCGGAGCTTATGTATTCCACGACTCATTGTTGCCCGCTTACCGGGGATTTTCCCCCACCGTCTGGGCAATTATCAATGGGGAAGACCATACCGGTGTTACCCTGTTTGAGATAGCTGCCACCGTGGATTCTGGCGCAGTTGTCGATCAACAGCGCGTGTCTATAGATGATGATGATACGATTGCCACGGTCCTTGAGCGAGTCACACAGGCCTACCTTGAAATCCTTGCCAGGAATCTCCCTGCACTAATGTCGGGCAACACGGTGAGCGTCGAACAGGATCATTCACGGGCGACCTATACCTGCCGCCGGCTGCCCAACGACAACCTGATAAACTGGCAGAAGCCAGCGCAGGAGGTCTACAACCTGATCCGTGCAGTCACAACACCTTATCCCGGCGCCTATACCACGTTCAAGGGCAGGAAACTCATCATCTGGAAAGCACAGTTGCTGCGTGATTACCCTGAATACAAAGGGCATATACCGGGGAGAGTTGTCGAAGTTCTCCCGGATGGGGTTGTAGTCCTGGCCGGGGATGGCGCGATTTTGGTCAAAGAAGCGCAATTTGAACGCAGCGAGCGTGAAGCGGCGAGTGCGATCCTGTCCAGCACGCGAGACACACTGGGGCAATGAAATACACATGGCAACAACCTATCGAATCCCTTTCAATAAACCATATTTCTCAGGGCGCGAGTTTGACTATATGCGGCAGGCAATTGAGAACGGACATGTTTCCGGGGACGGTGTGTTCACCAGGGCCTGCCATAAGCTGCTCGAAGAGCAGTTGGGCGTCCCGAAGGTGCTGCTCACAACTTCCTGCACGCACGCGCTTGAGATGGCTGCACTGCTGGTCGGAATCCAGCCCGGCGACGAGGTGATCATCCCATCGTTTACATTTGTATCAACGGTAAATGCCTTTGTGCTGCGGGGGGCGTGTCCGGTATTTGTCGACATTCGCCCGGACACGTTGAACCTGGATGAAACGCAGCTGGAGTCCCTGATCACCGATCACACCAGAGTCGTTGTCCCGGTACATTATGCGGGTGTCGGCTGTGAGATGGGGGCAATCACGGATACTGCACATGGGCATGGTATCACCGTGATCGAGGACAATGCCCACGGCCTTCTGGGAAAGGTACAGGGAAAGTATCTGGGCACCCTCGGCGCAATGGCTACTCAGAGCTTCCATGAAACAAAAAACTTTACCTGCGGGGAAGGTGGGGCGCTCCTGATCAACGATCCGGCGCTGGTCGAACGAGCAGAAATTATCCGCGAGAAAGGGACCAACCGCAGCCGGTTCTTCAGGGGCCAGGTGGATAAATATACCTGGGTGGATATTGGATCGAGTTATTTGCCCTCAGATATGCTTGCTGCCTACCTGTTAGCCCAGTTGGAGGCCAGGGAGGATATCCAGAGACGCCGGGCGGCCATCTGGAACCGCTACCAGACTGAACTGGCTGGATGGGCACAGGCCAATCAGGTTCGCCAGCCCATTGTCCCCGCTCATTGTGTGCAGGCTTACCATATCTACTACCTGCTCCTGCCATCGCTGGAAAGTCGGCAGGGCCTGATAGCACACCTCAGGGAGCGAGGAATTTTAGCGGTATTTCATTATCTTCCGCTGCATCTATCGGGCATGGGTACCCGCTTCGGCGGTAAGCCGGGTGACTGCCCGGTAACAGAAGATGTATCGGATCGGCTGGTGCGGCTTCCCTTCTACAACGGCCTGTCCGTTGAGGAACAGTCAGAGGTCATCGGCGCGATTCTGGCTTTTCAGCCATAGGATCTTCCTGCGCTGAATATAATGGCCTTACCAATCTATTGTGAGATGGGTAAGGCCATTATTCAGCAGACAGTCTTTGTCCTTCCGCGGAAAATAACAGGCTTTTCACCAGCCCCCACCGATTAAGCCTGAACAACAGCGACGTGCCCAGAACACCAAAGCCATATTTGACGCTGCGTTTGAAGTTTATTGAAGACGCTTCATCCATGTACCGGGTCGGGCATGATATTTCGCCGATCCGGTAGCCAAAGAAAGCGGCCTGCGCAAGCATCTGGTTATCAAATACAAAATCATCGGAGTTCTCTTCAAGGGGAAGGGTTTGCAGTACATCGCGAGAAAATGCGCGATAACCCGTGTGGTATTCAGAGAGTTTCTGGTGAATCAGGATGTTCTGGATAAAGGTCAATCCACGGTTGGCAAGGTATTTCCACCAGGGCATTCCTCCCTGCAATGCGTCATTACCAATAATCCGCGAGCCCAGTACCACATCATATTCCTCAGAGGCGATCATCCAGGCAATTGCGCCGCATAAGCGGGGAGAATACTGGTAGTCTGGGTGGACCATGACAACAATGTCTGCCCCCATCTTTAATGCTTCCCTATAGCAGGTTTTCTGGTTTCCTCCATAGCCCCGATTGACCGGGTGCTGGATGACGGCTGAGATACCCATCTCTCGCGCGCGTGCAGCGGTGTTATCCCGGCTGGCATCATCCACAAGAATGGTCGAATCGATTATGTCGTGTGGCAGCTCGGAATATGTTTGGAGAAGCGTCTGCTCTGCATTGTAGGCGGGCAGCACAACCACAAGTTTTTTTTTCTGGATCATCATTTCCTGCCTGTCTCTGTCCTCAGGCCGCTATTGTAAGCGGTTGTTGCTTCATATGACAACATCAGTTTTTGCGCCCATGAGTATGATTTGTCTTATATGCATAATCGTATATGATATCACATATATTTCTACACAGGAGAAAGCCATGTCGCTGGTGCATGCGATACTCGCCGTCTTGGACCATACGCCCATGTCAGGTTACCAGCTCAAACGCGAGGCGTTCGACAATACGATTGGTCATATATGGAGTGCAGACCAGGCCCAGATCTATCGCACGCTGGACCGGCTGCTGCGTGATGGGATGATTGACTTTGAGGCGGAGAAACAGGAAGGTCGCCTGGATAAGAAGACCTATCATATCACTCAAAAAGGCAAAGACAGCCTGGATGAGTGGATGACTTCTACCGATCCGCTGGACCCAATTCGGGACAGCTTCCTGGTTCGCCTGTATCATGCTTTCTCACTGCCCAACCACCAGGTCCTGTCGATGATTGAGGCCGAGATGCGGCAGTATACGGAACGGCTACACACGCTGGAAGTGCCCCCGCCTATTGAAGACGAGAAGGTGCGGACCCTCAAATCAAAGAAAGAAGTGCTGCGGGCGCTGACGCTAGAGCTGCCCGTTCGGCTGACCCGCACCTATCTCGATTGGCTTGCGCATTGCTTTGACGTGATTAACCAATCTCCGGATTTTGACGAACCACAGGCAGGCGCCAGGGAACGTCAGGTAAATCCGCAGAATCGGCGCGCCTGATGGCCTAATACCACAATGGAAACTGCTCAGAAATCTCGACAACTTCTCCCCGGACGCGGTCGATCACCGACTCGTCGTCGATATTATCCACCACATCTGCAACCCAGTTTGCCACCTGGACGATTTCAGGCTCTTTGAAGCCCCGCGTGGTCATTGCCGGCGTTCCCATCCTGATGCCAGAGGGATCAAATGCCGACCGCTTATCGCCCGGCACCATATTGGCATTCAGCGTGATATTCGCCCGGTCAAGCGCGCGCTGCGCCATTTTCCCCGGCACACCTTTGTTCGTCAGGTCTACGAGCAGCAGGTGGTTATCCGTTCCCCCACTGACCACTTCATACCCCCGCTCCTGCAGTGCGGCGGCCAGCGCACGGGCATTCCTGATCACCTGCTCGCAATACTCACGGTATTCCGGCTGTGCAGCCTCGTGCAGGCTGATGGCTATCGCCGCGGTTACATGATCATGGGGGCCGCCCTGCAAGCCAGGGAACACTGCCCGATCGATCTTACGCCCATGCTCTTCTTTGGCCAATATCATTGCCCCACGCGGCCCGCGCAGCAGTTTGTGGGTGGTCATCGTGACCGCGTCAGCCACCGGCACCGGGTCAGGATGGAGACCGGTGGCAACCAACCCGGAAATATGGGCGATATCTGCGGCAAAATATGCGCCGACTTCACGGGCTATCTCGGCGAATTTATCAAAATCAAACTGCCGTGGATAGGCAGTGGCGCCTGCCCAGATCAGCCTCGGCTTATGCTCTCTGGCTAATCGCCACACTTCGTCGTAGTCGATCAGCCCGGTTTTCTCGTCCACTGGATATTGCACCGATTCGTAAAATCGCGCTGAAAAGTTCACCTTCCACCCGTGGGTCAGGTGCCCGCCGCCGGGCAGTGACAGCCCCATCACTATATCCCCCGGTTCCAGCAGAGCATAATAGACGGCCAGGTTGGCAGGTGATCCTGAGTAGGGCTGAACATTAGCGTGATCTGACTTAAATAGCGCTTTAGCTCGCGAAATGGCCAGGTCTTCAATGACATCAACATTCTCATTCCCGCCATAGTAGCGCTTGCGCGGGTATCCCTCGGAATATTTGTTGGTCATCACCGACCCGATGGCGCTTAACACGGCCTGGCTGACATAATTCTCGGAAGGGATCAACTCAATGCCGTTTTGCTGCCGCACCGTCTCCGCGGAAAGAGCATCGTAGATTTCCCCATCTACCTGCTTGATGATATCCAGGTGCTGGATTGACCCGGATTTTATGCGTTTGTTGACCAGATGTGCGCTGTTTTGAAAACTTTTCATTGACACCAACTCCACTTTTTGATATTGCTTGGGTTCGACCGGCAAGTGTACCCATTTCCTGCCCATTTTCCTAAAATGAGCCTTGCACCCCGCCGGGTACATTGCTGGCCTATGCCGCGCGGGCTATAATGGGCACACCCGCCGGAGCGGCATGCGTTGAGACTGCCTTATGCCCGATATTCTGGCTGACAGCCCGGCGTCGATGCCCTAAATGTAAGCTGCCGGCGCGCTATTGCGAAGGTATCATCTCGATGAGCCATAAATGTCTGCATGCATTTCAAATAATGATAATACTGGCTGTAGCAATAATCCTCAGTGCCTGCACCGGCCCGGGTGATGAGACAGGCACAGGAATTCCCAGCACGTCCGACCCTTCCGTTTCTCCCACGCCTGATACCAGCCAACCGGATGGGGTTGCCCGATCCTTCATGGATGCCTGGGAACGTGGTGATTACGAAACCATGTATGGTTATATTTCCCCAACCAGCCAGGCCGAATACACGCTGGCAGAGTTCACAACAACCTACTCCTCAGCCACCGAAGAAATGCATCTCATCAGCCTGGAAGTGAATGAAAAGTCACTCCTTATCAGCCCTAATGGCGATACCGCGCAGCTTGCCTTTCAGGTAAAATACCACACGCTGATTATCGGTGATATTATCCGCGATCTTTCCATGTCATTGGTCCTCAGGGATGATGTATGGGGAGTGGTCTGGCGACCTTCACTGATTTTTGAAGAACTCGCTGGCGGGGGTATTTTGCAGTTTGAGGCCGAAACGCCCTCCCGCGCCAATATCTATGATCGCAATGGGCAGTGGCTGGTATCTGCCAATGCTTCTGCGGTGACTATCACCATCATCCCCGGACAGGTAGGAGATTCCTACGAAGACCAGATGCTTGAACTGCTGAGCCGGGTGCTCAGAATGGACCCGGAAGTGATTAAGCAGCAGTATGATTCTGCCCCATCGGACTGGTCCGTTGCCCTGGGTGACGTGGACCTGGAGACCTATCAGGCCAACCGCAGCGCGCTGTCCAGCTACCCAGCCCTGGGGGCAATTGACAAAACAGGCCGTCGTTACTTCAACGTCCTGGCCTCTCATGTCCTTGGTTACACATCATTTATCCAGGAAGACCAGCTTGCCTATTACCAGGACCTGGGCTATACCGGGGACGAGATTGTGGGCCAATATGGGATTGAGCAGTGGGGGGAGGAATACCTTGCCGGTACGCGGGGGGGAACACTCAGCATCTGGACTCCCGGCGGCACATTTGTCGAAATAGCAAGCAAAGACCCGGAACCCGCGCAGAGCATCTATACGACTCTCGACCGCGATTTGCAGATCATCGTTCAGGATGCCATTGAGGAGGCTTACCGGGTCAGTGGAGAGACCTGGGTAACAACTGCCGGTGGGGCTGCTGTTGTTGTTCTTGACGTGAACAATGGTGATGTGCTTGCCCTGTACAGTTATCCCACTTTTGACCCAAATATCTTTCACCCTTACAACAATCACCCACTGAGCACTGACAGCTACCTGCAGGGCTTATTTACCAACCCCTTCCGACCCTTGCTGAACCGCGCTACTCAGGGAGCCTATGCGCCGGGCTCTCTCTTTAAAGTTGTCTCCATGACCGCCGCTCTCGAAAGTGGTATTTTCACTGTGGACAGCAGTTATACCTGCACCGGGCAATGGAACGAGACCGGAAATTTCGTCCGGTATGACTGGCTGGAAGGGGGTCATGGCCCGCTGACTCTCAGCCAGGCACTCACGGCATCGTGTAACCCCTGGTTTTACCATATCGGGTATTTGACCGGGCAGCAGGATTACAACCTGATCCCGGACTATGCCAGGGAATATCATTTGGGTCAGCCGCTCGGCATTATCCTCGAGGAGGTGCCCGGGTTGATCCCCGACCCTGATTGGCTGTGGGAAACGCGCGGGGAGACCTGGACCATCAATGACAGCATCAATATCGCTATTGGACAGGGAGATGTGCTTGTTACGCCTCTCCAGATGGCTGTTCTGATTGCTGCGATAGCGAATGGCGGAACGCTGTACCAGCCGCAGTTTGTGGATCGCATTGGCTTGATCGCCGAAGCGCCCAGTGTCATCACCGAGCCGGTGATGCTTGGGCAGGTAGATATCTCATCGGATACCCTGGCAGCAATCCGAGAAAGCATGTATGGCGTAACGAGCAATCCATCCATTGGCACAGCGGCATACCGGTTCAGGGGGATCGAAATCCCCGTAGCCGGCAAAACCGGGACAGCCCAGGTGTCTGGAGTCGGCGCCCCAAATGCCTGGTTTGGCGGCTTTGCGCCTTATGACAACCCGGAGATTGCCGTCGTCGTCCTGATAGAAAATGGCGGGCAGGGTTCCAGTGTTGCCGCGCCGATTTTCCGGCGCATTGTTGAAAAATACTACGGGCTGACGGTGAATCCTTATCCCGCAGATTGGGGAAATCCCGACACATTCGATTTCGTCGAAGAAGGCCAGGTCGGCGAATAAACTCAGGTTGAGCCCATCTCCACCCGGACCGCGCGATAGAGCAGGTCTGCTCGAAGCTCCTGAAGCGTATAGCAGGGGCCGCCAAGGTTGTCTGCCAGTCTCTGGGCCAACCCCTGATCAAAGCTTGCATGCTCCATGTTTATTACTACTGAGCGAATATCGTCTTCATGGATTTGGCGGGCGATCTGATGTGCCTCTTCCTGTGGCGGTATGGGCCCCATTGAGACATTCCCTGCCCCATCGGTGAGTACGATCAGCATTGGCATCACATCTGTATGGGCCAGACGATCTCGCTTGACCACAAGATGCGCCAGGGCCAGCCCGGCAGAAAGCGGCGTTTTGCCCCCAACCGGGATATC
>JAFGNO010000237.1 GCA_016926985.1 Anaerolineae bacterium | reverse complement strand
GCAGGCCACGGAATATGCTCTGCGTGCCCTTGATTGTCTTCCTGAAGACAGCCTGACCATGCGGAGCCTGGCGACCACGATGGCCTCAACGGGCCTGGTCAGCAGCGGGGACCTCGATCGGGCTGTCAACACGCTCAAGAAAGCGGCTGCTATGGGGTATAAAGCCCGCAATACCCATGCCACAATGATTGCCCTCTGTGATGCCGCACAGTTGCAGATTGCTCAGGCGCGGCTTCACCCGGCGGCTCAGACCTGCAAGGATGCATTCCACTATGCCGAGGAGCATATCCACCACACCAGCCGGCAGGTTCTGCTCTCCGGCTATGCCTCAACGATTTACAGCACTATTCTCTACCAGTGGAATGACCTCGATCAGGCTCTCTACCATGCTGAACGCGGCATTGAGCTCAGCGAACAATGGCAGGTAGCCCTTGTGGTCTGCCACGGGTATGTGGCGCTGACCCGGGTGAACCGTGCCAGGGGGGATTATGTTCGCGCGCTTGCCGCCATACAGTCCGCCGAACATTTTCTGGCTGAAAACCACATCTCCGAGTTGCCCTGTCTGGACCAGCTTATTGCTGAAAAAAACCGCCTGGCGCTGCTGATGGGCGATAGGCCAGCGGTGTATCGCTATATCCAGGAATGCCAGCTGGCGCCCGGCAGCGATATCACCACGGCAAATCACACGGGCTGCCTGACCCTGGCGCGGACTATGCTTGCCTGCCGCCATCATGACGATGCGCTGGCCTTGCTGACTGACTGCGCCAGCTTTGCCGTCCGGCAGGGTCGTATCTTCAATTTAATCGAGGCCCGTATCCTCCAGGCGCTCACTCACCAGTCCAAAGGCGCCGACTCGCGAGCACTCGTCATGCTGGAGGAGGCGCTGGAACTGGCCTATCCCGAACAGCTGATCCGGGTTTTTCTGGATGAGGGTGAGGCGATGTCCTGTCTGCTGTATAAGGCTGCCGCCCATAGCCTCTATCCCGATTACACCGGCAGGCTGCTGGCGCTGTTCCCCGCCGGGGGGAAACCCGCCAGGTATGAATCTGACGACTCGGTCTATATCGAGCCACTCAGCGACCGTGAGCTGGAAGTCCTTTGCCTGATCGCGGAAGGGCGCTCCAACAGCGAGGCCGCCGACCAGCTCGTTGTCTCGCTCAACACGGTCAAAAAACATGCCACCAATATCTTCAATAAGCTTGGCGTAACCAGCCGCACCCAGGCTGTTGCCCGCGCCCGAAGCCTGGGAATTCTCCCCGGCAACGGATCAGGCCATTCAACGTAACACCCTGCCCGGTGAAATTACCCGCTGTTACTACCTTCGGGTACTCCTTCCCCATCCAAGTTCGACTATAGTGAATTTTAGAAGCATCGTTAGAGTGGCCTATTCACATTGGTACAGTTGGGTTCAAGTAGGCCCATATCAGTCTTGGGCTCAACTCCTTGAGTGTTTCGCAAAACCTTTATCTCAGGTTAAACACGCCGCGAAACACGCGCCGTCTCTGCACAGTGATCTCCTTGGCGGTTGGGAGGGTATGAATCTTGGTGACCAGCAGTAATCTCACAATGAAGGATTCAGCAACCTACAGGATCGTTGTGCAGGGACGGCTTGAGGCCAACTGGGAAGACTGGTTCAGCGGGATGAAGATCACCACTGACCTGTCATCAACCCGGCTGGCTGTCACCACCCTTCGGGGAGAGGTGACTGATCAGGCCGCGCTGCATGGGATATTAAACACGCTCTATAACCTCGGTCTGCTCCTGATTGAGGTCCGGCTCCAGCCATCGCGAGAAGCATAACCTGAAAACAGGCTAAGGCCAGAGTCAAAAAATCTCCCCTGCACGGGGAGATTGTGTTTTCTCAAGAGTATAGGTGGGGGCATCCTCACCGCACGGCAAACAATGCCAGCCAGTGCTCAAACTGCCGCACATATCGCGAGTGAATGGTATTCCACTGCCCTTCCATATGCTGTTTTAACCAGCGCTGCTTCCTGGTTGACTCGTAGTCTATCAGGAACCTGATAAATTCCCTATCCATTGTGGTCCGCTGCCGCGGGGGAGTCGCCAACATCCTGTGCAGCAGTTTGATGGTTACCCGCCGGCTGAGTTCTTCCTCACGCATGATAATTTTCCTTTTCCTATTCCTACCAATACTTCACCGTACCCTCATTCGATGCCGTAATAACCGGGTTTGTTTCCAGATTGAGCCGGGTTGAGTGCCTCCCCACTTACAGGTTGGTACGTACCCGCTTAGCGTGATCCGGCTAACCGTGGGTCGATAATATCTCTAAAAGCATCACCGACCAGGTTCCAGCCCATCACAAACAGGAGGATCGCAATCCCCGGGTACATCAGGATGTGTGGGTAGCGTGCCAGCGCGGGGATCCAGTTCCTCGCAAAGCTGATCATCTGCCCCCAGTCGGCATATCCCGGCTCCGCGCCCAGCCCCAGGAAGCTCAGCGCTGCAAAGTTCAGCACATAGGACCCGATGTCCATCGAGGCGATCACCAATGTCGGGAAGATGGCATTGGGCAGGATATGACGGATCAGGATCCGGCTGTCGCGGGCGCCCAGCGCCCGTGCCGCCGTGACATAGTCCTGCTGTTTCACCACCAGGATATCCCCGCGTATCAGCCGGGCGTAGGTCGGCCAGCCAAACGCGATCAACGCAATCATCCCGGCCACCAGCCCGATCCCGATCCGGGATCGCAGGATGGAGGCCAGGGTCAGCGCCGCCAGCAGAAACGGAAAGGCCTGCACAATTTCCACGACCCGCATCAGGATATCGTCCAGGATCCCCCCATAATAGGCAGCCAGCGAGCCGACAGTCAGGCCAATGAGCATGGTTGCTCCGGTGATGATCAGCCCCACACGGAACGCGGTCCGCGTCCCCCAGATCACGCCGTAGTACACATCATACTGGCCCTGCGTGGTGCCAAAAGGATGTTCTTCACTGGGCAGGCTGGGCTCAGCGCTGTACCCATCGTGCGGGATCTGCCAGGGGTCAGCGGGATTGGCAGGCGGAGCCAGCACCGGGGCCAGCACCGCAACCAACACAAATCCCAGGATGATGATCAGGCCTGCCAGCGAGGTTGGCCGGGTCAGCATCTGTTTGATGACAAACCGGGTGCGGTCGTCCACGTAAAAACGGCTCTTTGGCCTGGCCTCAGGGCTGGCTTCCTTTGCCAGCGCGGTGGGTTGGGTTGATGACTCGCTCATGAGTACCTCACTCGTGGATCCAGGAAGGCATAGGTGATATCGGCCACCAGGTTCCCCAGCACAACCAGCGTGGCATAGAACAGCGTGAAGCCCAGCACCGAGATCACATCCAGGTGCAGCGCAGCGTCGGCAAAAAACCAGCCCAGTCCTCGATAGTTAAACACCGTCTCGGTGATCACCACCCCGCTCATCAGCCCGATCACCACCAGCCCGCTGATTGTCGCGACCGGGATCAGGGCGTTCCGCCGCACGTGCCGGTTGATAACCACGCGCTCTGAAAGCCCCTTGGCGCGGGCAGTGGTCACGTAGTCCTGGCGCAGCGCCTCCAGCATCGAGGAGCGGGTCACCCGCAGAATCTGCGCCCACCACAGGTAGGAGAGCGTGATCACCGGCAGGATCAGGTGGCGCAGCGAGTCGATGAAGATATCAAAACGACCATTCAGCAGGGCGTCAAAAGTATTCATCTTTGTATACTGGGTGAAGGCAGTCGTATCCAGCACCACGCGCGTTGCCCATTCCGACAGCCGTCCCGCCGGGAACCAGTCCAGCTTGGCGTAGAAGATCATCAGCACCATCAGGCCAAACACATAGGTTGGGAACGACCAGCCGGTGATGCTGAACACCCGCAGGATATGGTCAACCGGCTTGTTGTGGTTCACCGCCGACCAGACGCCCAGCTGGATGCCGATGAACAACAGCGGCACAATCGCCCAGATGGTCAGTTCCAGCGTGGCCGGCAGGTACTGGAGAATGGCCTGCCCAACCGGCTGGTGACCCCGGAACGAGAATCCCAGGTCGCCGCGCAGCACACCCCGGCTTGGATTGGGCGAGGTTATCCCTTCCGGATAGAGACCCAGGTAGTCGTCACCCAGCATCCAGCGCGCATACTGCACTGGAATGGGGTCGTTGAGTCCATAGAGTTCTATCAGGTTGTCGATACTCCCGTGCTCCGGCCTGTCGGGCAGATAGAGGCTCAGGCGTTCATAAGGGCTGAGCAGGGACAGCATGCCAAAGATCAGCAGCGTGACCCCGAACAGGATCAGCGGGAACAGCAATAAACGACGGATGATGTAATTGACCATAGTCGATAACTCCTTCAACCCTGCCAAGGCAGGGGTCCCTGTTTAAGCAGGGGGTCTGGATGGGCACACGTGGCGCCCATCCAGTTTGCTGCCTGTTTTACCAGGCGCGCTTACAAGCCTAGGGTTCTACTTTGCTCAACGCCGGATAGTACGGCGCGCTGTTGCCCGTGAACGGGCTGTAGTAGTAACCCTGTACCCAGAGCTGCATGTAGTCACGATCCGTGGGCTGGAAGGCGAAGATGTCGATAGCCTCTTCCATCGCCTCGGCCTGGAGCTGCGCGTACAACTCGTGCGCGGCAGCCGGGTCCTGCTCGCGGACTGCCTGGTTGATGAGATCCTCCCAGGGCAGGCACAGTTCCTCCGGGAAGTACTGGCGCCCGGAGAAGTCGCCGTTGCAGGTCATATAGGGCACCACCCAGTTGTGCGGGTGGGCGAAGTCCGCGATCCAGCCGGTCTGGTGGATCGGGAAGCGGCCCGCGCGACGCTCGGCCAGGTAGGTCGGCCACGGCATGTTGGCAACGATCACCTGGAAGCCCGGATTGATGCTCTCGATGTTAGCCTTGAGGATCTCCATCGCGATCCGGCGGCTGTCGTTGCCGGTGTTGTGCGCCAGCGTGATGGTAAAGCCGTTCTCCCAGACTGCGCCATCCCAGGCCAGCTCAAACTCCTGCGCGCACAGATTGAGGTCATAGGGATAGATGAAGGAATCTTCCTCATAGCCCAGCATGCCCTCGATGATCGGGCCGCGGCGCGGGATCGCCTCACCCTGACGGACGTCGCGGATGAAGGTGTCCCGGTCAAAGCAGTAGTTGAAGGCTTTCCGGATGTGGATATCCGAGAAGAAGTCGGGTGGGATTCCGCGCCCATCAAGCTGCCCGGAGCCGATCCACGAGTTGCCACCCTCCGTCGAGATGTTGAAGTTAAAGAACATATCGGTGGAGTTGGCCGCCGGCAGGTACTGGTACATCCGGAAGATGCCATTCGGGTTGTGGATAGTCACCTCACCGGTGGAGTAGTCGATCCACTCCTTGACCATCGGGTCGATCTGGGCGGAGAACGCCAGCTCGGGGTCGATCATATCCGCGTCACCGGCCTGGAAGGTCGCCAGGCGGGTGCCCCACTCCTCGACCAGCCGGATCACGATTGTATCGATTTCCGGAACACCGTCGATGGTGCTGCCTTCCCACAGCGGCTCATCCAGCCAG
>JAFGNO010000236.1 GCA_016926985.1 Anaerolineae bacterium | reverse complement strand
TTCTCCAGCGCGACCGCCGCCTGCTGCGCGATGCTGTGGCAGAGGGCAATCTGCTCCGGGGAAAACTCGCGGCGGCGGCGGCTCTCCCACAATTCCGCGTAGCCAACCAGCCGTCCCTGCACCAGCAGCGGGATATAGAGGACGGTTTTTGCGCCGTAGTTTTCCAGGTGTTCGCGCTCGGGTTTCGCCAGGTCCGGGTCATCGATATGCGAGTAGTCGTGGCCGCCGGTCTTCATTGCCTCAATAAAACTGGGGTCAAAAACTTCGCCCTCGGCATAGGTATCACCCAGGTCAGAAACAAGCTCCTCCGGGCAGGCATTCGGGCTGTAGTATTCGGCCAGAACGGTGGATTCCATCCTGTCCGGGTCAAAGCTGCAAATATAGGCGCTGGTGGCGTCCACCGCCTGGCCCATCTGGGAAGCGATGCGCCGGAACAGGTCATCACGGCGGAGGGTTGAGGAGATCACCTGGCTGATCCGGAAGAGGGCCTCGGTGCGCTGTGCGTTCTTTTCAAACGCTTCCTGCCGGGCTGCCTCCTGTTGGTCGCGGTAAAGCATATAGAGCAGCGAGAAAATGGGGACTAAAAGGGCCAGGGGAAGGAGAGAATAGTAAATGGCTGCGACCATCTGGGGAGAAAGGATCGCCGCCAGTGCCATAACCAGCAGGTAGCCAAGACCCACCCAGACCATCTGGCGCAGGGTAAAGAAGAAGCTGCACAGTGCAAACAGGATAATGAGATAAACAACAATGGACTCATAAGAGAGCGTGGCAGGTTTCAAGTACACACCAGCCAGAAAGGCTATGGCTGAGATGGCCAGACCAAACACCCCCCCGATCAGTGAATAACGGGTCCGGCTGAGCGCGTAGGCAAGGCACAGCCCGATAGTGTAACCGATCACCACCAGATTGAACGGCTCCTCCCAGAACGACACACCATCCTGTCTGGATATGTAAGGGAGGAAAAGAAATATCATGCCAACAAAAAACGGTGACGCCAGCAACAATACCAGCGCCCGGAGCTGCGCGCGCCGCTGTTCTTCCGGGTCCACGATCGCGGGTGAAGGTTCAACCAGCCAGCGCCTGACGTTATACAGGATACGCTTGCTGCGTGAAGCAGCTTGCTCAGCAGGCTGGGAGGATTGCACCATTGCTCCATCCTTGCGCATGATCCGGGTGCATCAGCGCAAATCAAATAGCGACGATATCAGATACTATAACGCCGAGTGTATTGTACAACCAATCCGCCCACACCTGGAATACGGGTTGATTAGGTGCCGATCTAAAGAAACATATATACTGGGCAAGATTTGCCAGTAAGCCCGGAGCATTCAATGGCCACTCGAGCACGACAACCAGCAAAGGGCATGCGAACCTTCACCATTATCTGGATCGGGCAGTTGATCTCAACGCTGGGATCGGGCCTGACCGGGTTTTCGCTGGGCGTCTGGATTTACAAAACCACCGGGTCAACCACGCTGTTTGCTACCTCAATGCTGATCTGGTTTTTGCCGGCTGTCCTGTTTGCCCCACTGGCAGGGGTAATTGTTGACCGCTGGGACCGCCGGACGATCATGATCCTCAGCGACAGCACTGCCGGGCTGGCAACGCTGGTTATCGGGCTGCTTTACCTCACCGGGAATCTGGCAATCTGGCACATCTATCTTGCGACAGTGATCTTCTCAATGGCCAACTCGCTGCAATGGCCTGCTTACAGCGCAGCAACCTCGCTGATCGTGCCCAAAGACCAGCTTCCACGCGCCAGCGGCATGACCCAGGTAGGCGACGCGATCTCCAGCCTGGTTTCTCCGGCCATTGCCGGGCTGCTCTATGTGTCAATTGGTATCTGGGGCGTGATCCTGATCGACCTGCTGACCTACGGCGCAGCGCTCGTTACCCTGCTGGCGGTGCGCTTCCCGCAGCCGGAGAAAAAGGAAGGCGACGCAGCGGACAGCGGTACGTTCTGGGAGGAAGCCAGATATGGCTGGGTCTATATCCGGGAAAGACCGGGACTCTTTGGCCTGCTGGTGGTTTTTGCCGCGCTGAACTTCGCCATCAGCATCACCATGCCCCTGCTTACTCCGATGCTGCTCGATAACTCCACGCCGGACATGGTAGGGCTGATCACGTCGGTCATCGGCGGTGGAATGCTGGTCGGCACGCTGGTGATGAGCGCCTGGGGCGGCCCCAAACGACTGGTTACCGGTATCTATGTGTTCGAGACCTTCACCGGCATCTGCCTGCTTCTGACCGGTCTGTCACCGGCGATCGTGCTCATCACTGCCGCCCAATGCCTGATCGCCTTTTCCATGCCGATCACCAACGGCTGCAGCCAGGCCATCTGGCAGAAGAAGGTCGCGCCGGAGGTGCAGGGGCGGGTGTTCTCCGCCCGGCGGATGATCGCCTTCTCCATCATCCCCATTGCCTACCTCTTGAGCGGGCCGCTCACTGAGCGGGTGTTTGAGCCAATGATGGCAGAAGGGGGCCTGCTGGCGGACAGCCTGGGCCGGGTGCTGGGGGTTGGACCAGGGCGCGGGATAGGATTGTTATATGTGATTGCAGGAGTTGCTTATGCGCTCATTGCCCAGGGGATCATGCTCAACAAGAAAATCCGTCAGATGGAAGGCGACCTGCCGGACGCTGTGCCAGCCGAGAGCGCAAAGTAACAAATGGGAAACACGCTGATTTGAAATATGGTTTGTATCTTCCATATAATCACCTGGTGGGAATGTTTACCTCACATTCGTGAACCAATACCAGGCCAGGGACCATGAACCCTTCTTCCAAACCAAAACGGCTCAGCCCGGTGAGCACACAAGCTATCCTTGACGCGCTTACTGAAGGCGTCCTCCTGGTTGATGGAGACAGCTTGATCCGGTATGCCAACCAACAGGTGGAGACGCTCTTTGGCTGGGAGCGGGATGAATTGATCGGGCAGTCAATCGATATCCTGGCTCCTCCCGACCTCAGAGAGGTTTACCGGGAGAACCTGTCAGACTTTCTGCGCCAGTCTGAACAGGGGACAGCGAGAAGCACCCAGGAGTTCCTGGGCAGGCACAAAGATGGTGCCGATTTCCCCGTTGAGGTCATCCTCAGCCCCTTAAACACTGAAACTGGCGCCAGCATCATCTGTCTGATCATGGATATCAGTGAACGGGTTGACGCCAAAAGCCGGATCAGGGCCGGCGAGCGGCAGTTTGACCTGCTCTTCCGGGCCTTCCCGCTCCCAACTTATGTCTGGCAGCGCCGGGAAGACGATTTTATCCTGGTGGACTACAATGATGCCGACAGCGAATATACCTACAATACTATCCGGCGATTTCTGCACCGCGGCCTTCGTTTCATGTACCCCGAAGGGGGCGATGTCGCCAATGCGATTGAGCGCTGCTACCGGGAGCAATCCCGCCTCACCCACGAGATGCCCGGCTACCGCCTCCGAACGACCGGCGAAGTCAAAGACCTGATCTTCACCCATGTGTATGTCGAGCCTGACCTGATGGTGACGATCATTGAGGATATCACCGCCGAAAACGCTGCGTTAAACGAATTAAAACAACTGTCAAATGCCGTGGAACAAACCGCGGATGCGGTCTTTATCACTGACCGGGATGGCGTCATCGAGTATATCAATCCTGGTTTTGAGGTCATAACCGGCTTTACGCGCGACGAGGCCCTGGGCAACAACCCGCGCATCCTCAAGTCCGGTCAGATGCCGCCGGAATATTACCAGCGCCTGTGGGAGACAGTGCTCAGCGGCAGCCCCTTCCAGGCGCAAACGGTCAATCACCGCCGCGATGGGACACAGTTCGTTGCCGAGCAGACCATCACCCCGATGAAAGACCACGAGGGGCAGATCACCCACTTCGTTTCCGTGCTCAAGGACGTGACCGAGCGCATTCGCCTCCAGGAGCAGGAAACTGAGCTCCGCCTGGCAGGGATGATCCAGCATCATCGCTTCCCGGCTCGCCCGCCGCAGCTTGCAGGGTATGATATCGCCGGTGCGGTTTTTCCTGCCCAAATGACCAGCGGCGATTATTATGACTATATCACTCTGCCCGGCGACAACCTCGGTATTGTCGTTGCCGATGTCTGCGATCATGGCATGGGCGCTGCCCTGATTATGGCCGAAACCCGGGCTTACCTGCGCACCATTGCCCGCTTTGAGCGCCGACCGCATAGTATTCTCAGGGAACTCAACCGCCTGATCGAACCGGATCTCGCCCATGACAGCAATTTCATCACCATGTTCCTTGCGCTGCTCGATCCAGAGCAGCATCTTCTGGAGTGCGCCAACGCGGGGAACTGGCCTGCCTATATCCTGAGCCCACAGGGCAAGGTCCTACATGAACTCCGTACTGATGGTATCCCGATTGGCCTGTTCCCGGATCTTATGCTCCGCCACATAGAGCCTATCAATCTCGATCTTGGCAGCATTGCCGTTTTTTTGACCGACGGGATACCAGATGCTCGTAATAATGCCGGTGAGCATTTTGACGCCCAGAGAATGCTCGATGTGATCGTCCGGCATCGCGCAGCCCCGGCTCAAGAGATCATTAACCAGGTACGGGGTGCTGTGCAGCAGTTTGCCAGGACGACTGAGCAGGCCGACGACCAGACTCTTGTCATCTGCAAACGGGTTAGCTGAGTGCTGTCGCCCTCAATGCCCCACCACCCGGGAAAATTCCGTAAAAAAAGGTCTTGCGGACGGGTAAGAAGCGTGTTATACTGCGAGCAGATGAGGGCTTTGGCGCTCATGATAACCTGGA
>JAFGNO010000235.1 GCA_016926985.1 Anaerolineae bacterium | reverse complement strand
GCCTTCGGCTAGCGGTTCGTCGGGTCAACGCCCGCAGAGGTCTTTCACCTCCTAGCTATCGCCCATGTCGGGCGTACAACAAAAAACGCTGCGAGGCAATTTCTCCTTTCGCAGCGTTTTTTGCCGCTGTAAATACAGAGCTGTGTTTCATGCAACTTTTTTCCCCAACAGCTCGAACCGAACATACCAAGCCAGCATCAAAGCGGTTGTGATCAGGTAGAAGCTGTGCAGGGCCCAGATAGGACCAACCGGCAGGCTGAAAACATACACAGAATGGATAAGATTGCCAACGTTGGTCATAACCATCTGGGTCAGGCTGTAGGAGCCCAGGTCTTTAGTTCGCAGGGCCTTGATCAACATTGGAAAGGTGCTGGTGACAAAGATTGCACTTGAAACCATTCCGGCGACTACAGATAATTCTAATTTCATGATGCAGCACTCCTTTTCATAAACGGTTATGCTGCAAGTTTATGAAGGGAGTCCTTATCTGTGATCGGTCAAAAGATAGGTTTTTGGGGGGGTCTTCAATCAGGAAGGTTTGGATAGGGAGTTCGGTGATTAGATAAACCTCACGGCAAAAGATTGAGGGATCGGGCTTTGGCGACAGCCTGTGTACGGCTCTGCACGCCGAGCTTGCTGTATATCTGGCTGGTGTAATATTTGACGGTACCCCGTGCAATGATCAATTCATCTGCGATCTGCTGGTTGCTCATGCCATCGGCGATCAATGCCAGCACTTCAAGCTCACGGGTGGTAAGCGGATCGACCAGCCCTTGATCAGAAATGGGCAGCGTGACAACAGGGCTGTGTTCGGCCAGCGTATTAAGGGTGACCAGTGTTGAGGTTATGAGTGTATCTAGGTTGGCGGATTCTTCTGGCTCGAATGTGCCGGATTCAACATCCTCACCATACTCGGTGAGAAGCTGTCGCGCCCGCGTTCTGACTTCATTGCTGCTGGTTGGATGCCGGGCCACCGTCAGCAAAAGCTCGCGGCCTGGTTTGGTGTGGTTAAAGCGCATCATCAGGTTACCAGCGCCCACCAGCACCGATGTCGCGAACTGGACGAGCTGGCCGTCGGCGGCCATTTGCAGGGCCTCGCTGTAGTATTCCTGTGCAGCCTGGCGCTTGCCCTGTGCACACTGGATATTTCCCAGCCCTTCCAGTGCAGTAATCAATCCACCCCGGTCACCGATCTCACGGTAGATGCTTAGGGCTTGCTGATAGAGTTCTGCCGCTTCGCTGAAATTTCCCTGCAATACGGCAACTCGCCCCAGGTGATTCAGCGCAACCGCCATACCTTCTGGATCGTTGAAGCCCTCGCGGATAGTGTGGCTGGCCCGGAAATGCTGCCCGGCTGTACTATAATCGCCCAGCGCACGGGCAATACTTCCCAACTGGTTATGGATATAGGCCATGAACCAACGATGACCGCCCTCTCTGGCAGCGGTATACGCCTTTTGTGCATAGTCGTTGGCTGTTTTATATTGCCCTTGCATTGTCGCCACATCGGCCAGGACATACCAGGCCAATACCAGCGAACCAGGCGTGCCGCTGTCCTGAGCCACGGTTAGAGCCTGCTGACCAAGCTGCTCAGCCTGTTCATAACGGCCCTGCAAGGTTGCGACCAGACTAAGCGCCGGGAGCGGATCTGTAGCCAATCCGTCCGGTATTCCAAGCGCATATGTTTCCATCAAGTCCTGACTTCGCTCCAACATATGTTGCGCCTCGTCGATTTGTCCCAACCGGATAAAAGCCCACCCGGCCCAGACCAGCAGCTCTGATAGAACTGACGCCTGCAAAGGATCGGGCAGCAACCCTTCAATGGCATACACCGCACTAATGAATATGCGTGCATTCTCACGGAAACGGCTCTGATATTCATAATACCAGCTTAAAGTCTGGGCCGAACGCCTGATATCTTCCATTGAGCGGCTCTCAACCATCCGTGCCCAGGCTGCCCGGATGTTCTCAATCTCATCAGCCACTTCCTGCATTGCTTCTTGCTGTCTGCTGCCGGTCATATCCGCTGTACGCTGGTGGAGGAAATCGGCGTAGTAGTTCGCATGCTGGTCGCGCATTGCCTCAAACTCCTCCGGATTACCGACCAGATGTTCCTCCGCGTATTGACGCAGCAGTTCTTGCAGGTAATATCGACCATTTGTATCGTCGTGATGCAGCAGCGATTTATTCACCAATCCCGATAATGTCAGCAGTGAAGCACCGGCTACAACCTGCGCTGCTTGTCGCTGGAATCCACCTCGGAATATTGCCAGCCGTTTAAAGACATCGCGCTCTTGTTCAATAAGCATCTCCCATGAATGATCAAAGACGGCTTGAATGCTGCGATGGCGTTCTGGTATATCTCGCTGGTTGGTCGCCAGGAAATCCACACTGCGCTTAATCTCGCTGACAATCTCCCGGCAGGTGAGCACCTGGACCCACGAGGCCGCCAGTTCCAGTGCCAGCGGCAAACCACCGACAAGCTGGCAAATGTGCAGAACATCTTCCTTGTTTTCATCAAGGGAAAAACCCGGGTTACCCTGGCGGGCCCGCTCAGTGAACAACTGGATGGCGCTGTACGCTTTATAGTTACCCTGGATGATTTTTGGATAAGCCAGGCCAGGTACAGGGAACCGCCATTCCTGCTGGAGGTTAAGCGCCTGACGGGAGGTCACCATCAGCTTGAGGTTGGATGTTCCGGCCAGCAATTCCATAACAACCTCAGCACCATCGATCAGGTGATCCAGATTATCCAGCACAAGCAGGGCTTTCCGGGTTGACAGGTAGTCAATAATCTGAGTTTCTGTATCCTCCAGGTTCAGGAGTGTCAGGCCAAGTGTACCGGCAATAGCAGACATCAAGAATTCAACATCGTCATCTGACTGGAGCGCTACGAAGTAGACGCCGTCCGCAAATTTATCATTGGTTTGGGCTGCGATCTCAATGGCGAGCCGCGTCTTACCGATACCGCCCGTACCTACCAACGTCAGCAGTCGACAGGCCGGATCAGCCAGAAGCATTCGTATCTCAATGATCTCATCTTCCCGCCCTATGATCGGCGCCGGATAGTGAAGCCAATCTCCCGCCAATGGCCGCGATATCTGAACCCCTGCCACGTCTGCCCCCCTGCTCTCAGCATAGCTACACCTGGATGTAGGTGATTTGAAAATCGTTTCTTTTCCTTAATAGCTCCTACTGTTGAGTCGTGCTAGCAGCCTGTGACAGCCGCACCATCATCCGCAGAGCCAATTCTGACGAGGTTTCAGAGGAATTCTCAGCCATCTGCATAAAAATCTCCCGGCTAATGGCAACCACTTCCAACGGTTTATCATCCAATACCCGGACGGTCGCCATACGCGGTTGATCGCGAAG
>JAFGNO010000044.1 GCA_016926985.1 Anaerolineae bacterium | reverse complement strand
CGATCTGCCGGAGCTGGCAGGAACCCCGGTTGCAGTGATCTGCGCAGGCGCAAAGGTGATCCTGGACCTCCCACGAACACGGGAATACCTGGAAACATCCGGTGTCCCGGTGCTTGGCTGGAAAACTGATAGCTTCCCGGCATTTTACGGACTTCATAGTGATTTGCCGGTCGATGACCGGGTAGACACTCCAGAGGAAGTCGCAGCGATCATGCGTGTCAAGTGGGACCTGGGGCTGGCTGGCGGCATACTGATTACCGTTCCCCCGCCACCGGAACTTGCACTGCCACAGGAAGAATTGGAAGATGCTGTTCAGGCAGCCTTGCTGCGTGCAGAGGAAGCACAGATCAAGGGTAAAGCTCTGACGCCATTCCTTCTGGAACAGATAGGGAGTATTACAGGGGGCCGCAGTCTGGCAGTAAACATTGCATTGTTAGAACAAAATGCGCGCATTGCCGCCGGAATTGCAAAGGCGTTTAGCAAAATTATGACGCTGTAATTCAGCTTAATCTGTTTGTACCAACCGCGACGGAGTCGCGGTTTCTTTTTGGAGATATAGTGCCCGATCATTCCCCCAAGACTGAAAAAGCCAGACTGATTCTTGCATTTGCTGCAGTTTATCTGATCTGGGGATCCACTTATCTGGCTATTCGCATTGCGATAGAAACACTGCCGCCTTTTTTAATGGCAGGGACGCGGTTCATCCTGGCAGGGGGGATTTTGTATATCTGGCAGCGGCTGCGGGGAACTGTGCGTCCCACCCGTCTTAACTGGCGATCGGCAGCGATCATTGGCGGGCTGATGCTGCTTGGAGGGAATGGTGGGGTAACCTGGGCAGAGCAGACGGTGCCATCGGGGTTGGCAGCTTTAATGATTGCGACGGTGCCTCTGTGGATGGTGCTGATTGACTGGCTTCGCCCCGGTGGGGTTAGACCGGGCAGGAGCGTGTTTGCCGGTCTGGCGCTGGGGTTCGCCGGAATGGTGATATTGATGGGATCTGGCGATCTGACCGGGGAGAGAGGTGTGTCACTGGTGGGCGGAGTTGTGCTGGTGCTGGCCTCGTTGAGCTGGTCGCTTGGCTCGTTGTATTCCCGTTCAGCAGTTTTGCCTGCCAGTCCCTTGATGGCTACTGCCATTGAGATGCTGGCTGGCGGGATGCTGCTGATTCTGCTGGGAACCTTCAGTGGGGAATGGGCCGGGCTTGAGGTTGCCGGGTTTTCAGCGCATTCACTCATTGCCCTGGCTTATCTTGTCATTGTGGGCGCCATGATTGGTTTCAATGCGTATATCTACCTGCTGAGGCACACCACTCCTGCCCGCGCTGCTACATACGCATACGTCAACCCGGTTGTTGCTGTATTCCTCGGATGGGCGATTGGGAACGAACCCCTGACCCTTCGCATGCTGATAGCCGCGGCAGTCATCATCGCCGGCGTGATCATCACCACCATGCACCAGGCACGTCCCAACCAATCATCGCCTCATCAAGCCGCACCCACTCCTGAACAGGTTTGACTCAAAAAACGGAAGCGCATATACTCACAATTGGTTGATCGCGATCAATTCGTAAGGGTAGTTGAGAAAGGAGGTGACTTGTGGATTGTGGTAAGTCGCCTCTGATGGGAGCGCAAATCTAGGCTCTCATAGAGACAACCACAGCCGCCCGGGGCTAAAAGCGTCCCCGGGCGGTTTGTTTTCTCAATCTTCCCAGGGGGCGCCCAGATTTCGCCGGAGCTTGGCCAGTGTATCCTCCAGATGAGCCGGCATGGGGGCAGAGAACTTCAATCGCTCACCGGTAGAAGGCGAGTCAATATGCAGTTCTGCTGCATGCAGAAAAAATCGCTTCATCTTGATCCGCTGTTTACGATAGCCATATACCCTGTCGCCCACAACAGGATGTCCCAGCCAGGACAGATGTACCCGGATCTGGTGGGTGCGCCCGGTATAAGGTTCAAGCGATAAAAGCGCATGGGTGCCCAGGTCTTCAACCAGATCGTAGCGTGTGGCGGCCTCGCGGCCTCCCGGCTGCACAGACATCATTTTGCGCTGGCGTTGGTCACGTCCAATCGGCGCCTCAATCACACCGCTGGTACTGGTGGGAAGCCCTTCAACCAGCGCAAGATAGCGTTTATATACACTGCGTTGCTTGAACTGTTCCTGGAGTGCAGCATGTGTTTCCTCATTCTTGGCGAGGACAATCACGCCTGATGTCTCTTTATCCAGGCGGTGAACCACTCCAGAGCGTTCCACATTCCCTCCAATGCCGCGCATCTGGGGCCAATGTGCCAGCGCGGCATTCACCAGTGTGCCAGTGCGATTGCCATAGGCCGGGTGCACAACCATCCCGGCAGGCTTATTGATCGCACACAGGGTATCGTCTTCGTAGAGGATATCCAGGTCAATGCGCTGTGGGAATACCTCGTCCGGTTCCGCAGCGGGCAGATTCACTCTGATCACATCACCAGAAACCAGGCGATACGATGAGCGGGTTGGCTCGTTGTTTACCGTAATATGTCCGGATTCTACCAGATGCTGGACATGCGTCCGGCTGGTGCCAGGCAAAGAGGAGGCTACATATTTATCCAGCCGCTCTCCGTCGGAATCGGGAACCAGAAGAATCAATTGATCTGACATGGGAGGATCAGAACTCAAGTTGCACAATCTTGATGGTGAGTTGCACATTCCACACAATAGTTGCAGTAAGGAATGATACGCAGCCGGGCCGGGTCAATCGGCTTTCCACAATCCAGGCAGGCGCCGTAGGTGCCCTCTTCGATGCGAGACAGTGCAAATTCAACAGCGTACAGGAGACGTTGTGCATTACGCATGACCGCAATATCGGCAGCCTGCTCCGAGGCGAAATAAGCATCATCGGCCTGGTGCGTGCCGTAGCCCATCCCGTTTTCAGCACGCGTGACTCCTTCCGCGAGTTCTGCTTTCAATGTCTCGCGCTGTTCTTCCAGCCGTCTTTTGATTTCCATATGCGCTGCTTGCATGGCATTACCTCGCCTCAACCCCTGATTGGTGGTTGATTTTACCGGGGAGACGGCTCCTGGCAAAAAAACAGGGCAGCCAGATAGCTGCCCTGTTATGTGCACGTTATTTTGCACGCGCCAGGATGAGGGTTAACCGTTCACCATCAAACTCGTATTCACCGGATTGCTCAGGCTCTGGCATCTCACCAGAAGTTAGCTCAATTGCCAGCGTCTCAGCCCGGATGACTTCTCCAAATTGCTCAACAGCCTGTCTCAGCTTATCGGTGGCCCTATAAGCCAGCCTGATTCGGTCATCAATGCTGTAGTCTGCCTCTTTACGCAGGGTCTGGACGCGCCGGATGAACTCGCGAGCCAGGCCTTCGGCAAACAGATCGTCGGTTATGACACTATCCAGTGCTGCCAGATACTGCCCATCTTCGGCAATGGCATATCCCTCATTTGGCACGCGCCTCACCTCAACTTCTTCCGGCGTGAGCACAACCGTTTTGCCATCAACCAGGATGGTCAATTCCTCGCCTGCAAGCAGTGTTCGGGCATAATCAGGGGTATTCTGACTTCCTCGCAGATGCTTTTGAACAGCCGGGAAATCCCCACCCAGCCGGGGACCAAGCAGGTGGGGAAGGGGATTCAGGGCATAGGTGGCCACCTCATCGGCACCGTCAAGAAAATTAACTGTTTTTACGTTAAGTTCTTCGGTAATGATCTCTGAGTGGGCGCAGACAATGGTCTTCTGCGCCTCAGGGAGCGAATAAAAGACGCCGGAAAGTGGCTGGCGCACCTTAATATTGGCGCTGTTGCGGGCAGCGTGGCCCAGGCTTACCAGCCTCATAATCAGG
>JAFGNO010000043.1 GCA_016926985.1 Anaerolineae bacterium | reverse complement strand
GCCCACGTCGGGACCAGCATGCAGGTGGTCATGAACGCCGACAACATGCATCTTTTCGACGCTGAGACCGAGCAGGCCATTCGCTGATCAGACAATCGAATCAAAACACCCCTCCAACCGGCGGGGGGGTGTTTTCTTTTAGCTCAGCCAACAAGTTCCTGAATTTTATTCACAATCCCGGCAAAATCGAAGGGTTTGGGCATAAAGGTTGCCCCAAGTTCTTCCATCTGTGAGCGCGGGGGGGGTTGATAGGCAGATACAATCAGGATAGGACGCGTTTCCCCGGCATCCCGAAGCTGTTTGGCCAGTTCCAACCCGGTCATTCCCGGCAGTCGAATATCGAAAACAAGGACGTTGCATTCCTTCATCGGCGACTGCTGGGTGATAATCTGCTGAAAAGCATCTTCTGCATTCCCATAGATCGGGCTTACTTCAATCCCAAACAGGTCCAGCCCGCTCTTAAGCAGTTCCGCAATTGCCGGTTCATCCTCAACATATAAAACCTTGATATCTTCAGATGGCATACATCACTCTCCTGTCAACCAGACAACTCCCTGATATTTATTCACTCATCAGGAGTATACCACAGCCCGCCCCAGGCGTTATACAGAAAAGGGCAGAGGGAAAAAACCCCCTGCCCCAATTATCCGGAAATTTCCGGACTAACCCAGTTTTTTCTTAAACGCCTGGGTTAAAGCCGGAACAACCTGGAACAAATCACCAACAATGCCATAGTGAGCCAGCTTGAAGATAGGCGCCTCAGGATCCTTATTGATCGCCACAATCACTTTGCTGGTACGCATACCAGCCTGGTGCTGAACCGCGCCGCTGATACCACAGGCGATGTACAGGTCAGGCGCAACCACCTTACCGGTCTGACCAACCTGGTGCTCGTAGGGGATCCAGCCAGCATCGACAGACGCACGGCTTGCGCCCAATGCAGCATCAAGGACACCACACAATTCTCGCAGAGGCTCATACCCTTCCGGGCCGCCAACACCGCGACCACCTGATACGATGATCCCGGCATCGGTCAGGCTGATCTCGCCCCCGGTGCCCTCAAAGCTGACCGCTTTGGTGACAATATCATCCTCAGCAAGAACTGGCTCAACCATCTTGACCTCGCCAGTGCGACCAGCATCTCCATCAGGCAGTGGGAAAGCCCGGCTGCGGATCGCAAAGATACGCGGGGCATCACCCGGATCAGCATGCACTACGGTAGCCATCAGTTTGCCAGAATAAGCTGGAGTGGTCGCCTTGATGGTTCCTCCATCGACCTCTATACCGACAACATCAGCGATGGTGCCGGCCTCAAGATCAACCGCCAGGGCCCCCATGACATCAATGCCGCGGGTTGTTGACCCAACCAGCAAGATGCTGGGCTTGGCCTCGCCGACCAGTTTACTCAGCAACGCAGCATAGGGTTCAAGCCGGTAATCAACGAGCGTCGTATCTTCGCAGGCAACTGCACTATCTGCACCTCGCCGGATGGCCTCTTCAGCCAGTGCAGGGGCGTTTGAGCCAAAAACAAGGGCGGTTACAGGCTCGCCAAGGTTGTTTGCCAGCGTACGCGCCAACCCAACCGCCTCCCAGGAAACATTAGCGGCTTTACCTTCGTGTTGTTCAATCCATACCCAGATACCGCTCATGTTACACCACCTTCTCTTCAATCAGCTTGTCGGCCAGCATTCCGGCGGCTTCTTCAACTGTCTCACCCTCAAGGATCTGGCACTCACCCTCGCGGGGCGGGAGTGATTCGATCTCGACCCACTTAACCTTTGGGCTGATACCATCCAGTTCCAAGTCGCCCGCTCCCCAGACCGGGATTTCCGCGCGCGAAGCTTTCCGGATTCCCATAAACGAGGGATAACGCGGCTCGTTGATATCCTTTACCACGCTCACAACAGCAGGCAGCTTGCCCTGAATAACCTGCTTGCCTTCCTCCAGCAGCCGTTCCACAGTGATAGTCCCCGCGCTAAAATCAATGTCGACGATCTTTGACACATACGTGAGGATAGTCCAGCCCAGCCGCCACCCGACCTGTGCCGGGGTCTGCCCACTACCACCATCGGTGGTGATTTTCCCAAGCATGACCAACCCGACATTGTCAAGCTTCCTGACGGCCTGTGCAATAACCCGGGATGTCACCAGGGTATCGGCATCTACCAGCGTAGGATCGCTGATCAGAATCGCCTCTTCGACACCCATCGCCAGCGCATGCTTGAGCGCTTCTTTGGTATCCTCTCCCCCGACGCCAACAACTGTGGTCGCCGTTGCGCCCCGGTCGCCCAGCAGCAGAGCTTCCTCAACCGCATACTCATCCCAGGGATTAATAACCAGCGGGGCATCACCCCAGGTCACACTCCCGTCAGGCGCTACATCTACCTTAGCAGCGGTATCAGGCGTCTCTTTAGTACATATTACTATTCGCAATTTATCCTCCCTCCTGTAGTCGAAAGTGGTGTGAATAGCAGCCGCAACCCGTAATGGTTGGTTGGATAACAGGCTACCAGCATAATTGTATCATAAAACCTACCGATCGGTAGGTTTTTGCTGGATTTGATGCCATATGGCTTCAGGAGGCCATTTATTCCTGTCCACAGCCTCGTGTTGAGGTCGAATATTCAACCAGGGCTCCACACAGATAACATTTATAGCGATTCGACTCCACGCGGTGGGCGCTGTATCGGCCACAGGCCGCGCACACGTGAAAGTTCAGTGACTCCTCTTTCCGCAGCTTCCCTTTTACAGGTGGCGGATAGGTATAGCGCTCAATATCCTCTTCTTTGCCAGGCACCTCTGATAACACCGCCTGATCCCAGGTTTCTAACACCTGCTGGCTGGGGAGAAGCTGATAGGACGGCTCAAACTCAATACGAGATTCCTCCTCGGGGGGGGCAGACTCAAGCTCAAGTTCAGGCTCGTGCTCCTCTTCTGGGAAAGGTTTGGCTGTACCTGCCTCCAGAATCTCCTCGAAATCTGCCCACCAGTCAATCCCGTCCTCCCCGGGATCCGGTGAGGTATGGTCCATAACCGGGTCGGTGGAAAGCTCAGGATCATGAAATACTGGCTCCTCGTCGATCTCAGTTGGCGGCAAACTGTCAGGACGCCCGCTGCCACGAAGCGTACTCAGTATTTCCTCCACATCGAGATCGGACAGCGGCTCGGTACCGGGTAAAACCCGCTGTATATCATGCCCGGTATCACTCTGTGCGAATTGCAAGCCAGTTCTGGTTTCCTCAGCGGCCTTAACATCCCCTTCACCATCTTCCTGTCCGTTGTCAAACCAATCCGGCGGGAATGATAATTCAACCTGCTCATACACAGGCATCTCTTCATTTAACTCCAGAAACCGGCCCACATCGATTTCCGCCGTTTTATCCTCTTCCTCCCATTCGTGGGCGACTTTTTCCTCAATCTCAGCCAGCCAGGCTTCCTGCGCTACCTCCACATCGCGGAGGGCAAGGTCAGCAGTCTCTTCATCCTCTTTTTCCCCGGGCACCCGCTGCACATCACCCGGATCATCGGCTGGCTCTCCCCGGTCGCCCTCGGTGAATACAGGGACCTCAACTACCTGTAATGGCATATCCCGGGTGTCATCATCGCCCTGTTCTTCACCATCCTCCAACCAATCCAGTCCATACTGAGACATCGCCTCTTCAGACAGCCAGCCAGGCTCGGCATTCAGGATATCCTCCACCGATACTGTCTTCATCTCGTGGAGAATATCAGGGCCATCCGGATCAATGGATTCTGATTCGGGCTGCGGCGAGCGTTCTGCGGGCTGGCTAAAAAGGGAATCAATCATGTCATCAGGGGTATCAATCCCGGCAGCCAGCAGGCAGACCAGGTTTTTAGCCAGCCAATCAATCAATTCTCGCGATGTATGGTCAACGACAATCTCAGCGCGATCATAGATCAGCACGCCAGACCCAAGCTCGTCCAGTTCGGGGAGGTCGATCACCGTCTGTAACAGCATTTCAGCCACGTTGCGGGATATCCCCTGGAACACAGCACCCATATCATCGGGCAGGTCTTCTGCCGAGAAGGCAGCGAGGATCAGCAACTTTCCGGATTGATCCGGGAGGAATTCCGCGCCAAGTGAGCCAGCCAGGGGGATACCCCGTGGCCGGGCATCGACCTTCAGGCCGATTTGCCTCTCCTGGACATTCACCAGGTTCATTGCAGGCCTGGCAAGCTCAAGCACATCCTCACTGTCAAAGGTCATATCCAACAACAGCGAGAACTGTATATCCTGCCTGGTCAGTACGCCTTCCAACCCCATATCGAGGACTCCGAAGCAGTGGCCTATCACCGTCCAGATTATACACCAGCCTAGATTTACGTGTTGATCAGGCTTTCCAGCTTATCCTAAACGCCGCCCCAGGAAAAACCCTGCCCCAAACATCCCGGCGCCATAGATGACTACCAGCAG
>JAFGNO010000234.1 GCA_016926985.1 Anaerolineae bacterium | reverse complement strand
GACATTGATAAGTATCTGGACATTATCACGCGCGGCGGTTTCCAGATGAATAACATCATTGAGAACCTGTTGTTGTTAGCAGGGGTGCGAGGAAGCAGGAAAGTCGTTCTGGAGCCATTGGATATGGAGACAATCATCAATGATACCAAAGAGCGCCTGGATATCATGATGCGGGAAGCCAAGGTCGAACTGGTTGTGGCTGATAGTTGGCCGGTGGCCGTTGGGTTTGCTCCCTGGGTAGTAGAGGTGTGGACAAACTACATCAGCAATGCCATCAAATATGGCGGTGAGCCACCTCGTGTAGAACTTGGATCATCCCTGCAATCCAACGGTATGATACGCTTCTGGGTACGTGACAACGGTGCTGGCATTTCCCCGGAAAAGCAGCTCACATTGTTTAAAGAATTTACCCGTCTTCGAGAGGCGGACAGCATTGAAGGGCATGGTCTGGGATTATCCATTGTACAGCGCATCATTACCAAGCTCAACGGACAGGTAGGCGTGGTAAGCACACCCGGAATGGGAAGCACCTTCTGGTTTGAATTACCAACCCCAAAACGCCAATATTAACAAAAGTGAAGAAATTGGCTGAGTACCTCGTGGGGACGTGACAGGTGTTTTGCAGCTTATTAACGCACAAAATCCAATCACCAACGAAGTGATTCCATTTGACCTTCAACTCTTGCGGGTTGTGAAATCTCTCTCTTCACCGGCCTCGGTAGTCTGGTCAGCTACATCCGTGGGCAAACACTCCGGCAGGAAATAGAAAAAATCCGCATCGAGATCGATCAGAGCAAACAAGCCGGGCAAGTTGCTGCGATCACTGATACGGAGTACTTCCAAACTTTGAAAGAAAAGCTCCAGGACCTCCGGGACCGGCGGCAGAGCTAACGATCCATTTTTTCCTGCACCAGGCTGATATTCTCTCGGACTACTTCCGCGCGTGGATCATCCAGAGAAGACAGGATTTGATAGCTTTGCTCATAATGATCCAATGCCAGCCTCAACGCATCGGTTTGCTCGTATAAGAGCGCGATGTTATTCAACGTTGAAGCCTGCCCAACCCGGTCACCTAACTGCTCTTTAACAGCCAGGCTGCGCTTAAAGTGCGAAAGCGCCCGGTCAACATTACCCTGGCTGAAAAAGACAATGCCCAGGTTATTAAGCGCCTGAGCCTGTCCAGGTTGGTCACCCAAGTTGGTGTAAATTGCCAGGCTTTGCTGGTAGGCATGTAAAGCCTGTTGATCGTTATCCAGCCGCTCATAAGCCGTGCCGATATTCAGCCAGGTCTGTGCCTGGTTCCGCCGGTTATTGGAGACTGTATACATATCAAGTACCCGTTGGAAGGTAGTCAGAGCCTCGTCAAAACGGCTCTGCCAGTATAACACCCCGGCGATATTGTTTAGCGTATCGGCAATGTCTTCATGTGATCCAAGCTGCTGGCGGATACTCAGGCTTTGCCGGTAATAATTCTCAGCCTCGAGATAATCCCCTTCACGTTCATAAATCGCGCCGATATTGTTCAGGGCAGAAGCCTCACCCACCGGATCACCCAACTCCCGGCTGACTTCCAGGCTGCGCTCAAAACATCGATGGGCATTTTCGAGATGCCCCAATACTGTGTGGGCATACCCCAGGTCATCCAGATAAATATGTTCGCGTAAAAGGTCGTCAGTTTCCCGCGCGTTTTCAACAATAGAGGTTGCCAGTTGAACCAGGTTGGCCCACAATCCCCGCCGTTCGAAATAGCGTCCTAATGCATCGGCAAAGACTTTTGCCATCTCCTGATCATGTTCACTTATCTGCCGGAAGACGGCCATGATCTGGCCTATTTGCATATCCAGTTCCTCGGTAGAGGATTCAACCAGTGCCATATAATACTGGCGGATACGCTCCTCGGCTTCTTCCAACGCATTGGCTGTCGAGGCCCGGCGCAAATGATGACGCAATTCCTTATGCAGTGCGTAGTAGCCATCAGGCAGACGTTGTAAGAGAGCCGAATCGACCAGCAGATCGAGGGTCGGGGCAGCTTCCTCAGAAGACATCTGCCAACAGGCAGCAGCCGCTTCAACCGAGAACGGGCAGCTCGTGCCGGTCGAAAAGACACCAAGCAGCGCCGAACGCCTTAGTTGAACACCACCCAAACGCGAAAGCACCAGATTGACCACCAATCCGAGTGCATTGTCGCGCGTTTTGGGATCGTCCGGGTCCAACGATGACATCCCTCCCTG
Source organism: Anaerolineae bacterium (assembly GCA_016926985.1). GTDB lineage: Bacteria > Chloroflexota > Anaerolineae > Aggregatilineales > UBA3940 > JAFGNO01. The sequence goes on along the minus strand of JAFGNO010000234.1, from coordinate 716 downwards.
GTCGTCACGCAGGACTTCTCGCAGCCGATCCCAGGCAATCCCCTGTCGAGCCTGTGCACCTACCAGGGCCAGAGCAAGCGATAAATGGCCCAGGCGTTTAATGATCTCTTTGACCTGAGGGAGGTAAATTTCCGGTAAGATGCCTGCCCATTCGGTCAACAGGCTGATTGCCTCGCTTTCACTCATCTTATTGACGAGGAAACGGCGGCCTTTGAGGGCCGCAACCGAATCCTCACTGTCGGTGGTTATCAGCCGTACACAATTCGGCCCACCCACATTCAAGGCACGAACCTGTTCGATATCCGTCACATCATCTATGATCAGCAGGCAGCGAGCGTCACGCAGTAAGGTTCGGAGCGCGGCAGCGCGCCCGCTTCTGTCCGGCAGATGGTGAAGATCATTTCCGAGGACTATTCCCCACACGGATTGAGCCTGTTGCAAATCGCCATTCTCGCCCAGAGAGGCCCAGAGCACCCCATCGGGAAATGTATTCAATACATCTGCATCGTGGGCCAGGGCGGCGGCTAACGCCGTTTTTCCTGATCCGCTTGGGCCATGCAAAATAATCGGAGCCAGTGCCCCAGGGTTGCTGGTGATCAACTGTTTGATCATCAACAATTCATTACGAGAAACAAAATGGGGTGGCAAATCCGGTGCCTGGAATGGAATGGTTTGATCGACCGGCCTGCTCACAAACCTGAACGTCAGGTTATCCG
>JAFGNO010000233.1 GCA_016926985.1 Anaerolineae bacterium | reverse complement strand
GGGTGGGCGGTCACTTTTGGCTCGCTGGCAACCTCGTATCTGGCGCTACTGGCAGCCACCGGGATGCCCGGCGAGGCCATTGCCCCGGAGGCAGCCCTTTTACTTGGGATTGCCGGGTTTTTCAGCGGCGCAATTGTGGCATGGGTGAGCAGCGGTTGGAAGGGCCTGCTGCGAGGTGTTCCTGCCCTGTTAATTCTCGGCGCGGTGATGGGATTTGTTCAGTACCTGCTGGCGACCAATGGGCTGTGGACGCTGGGCGCTACCGGGGCTTCTCTTGTCGGGCTGCTGACTGCTGTGGGCTTGACTCGCCTGCCATTTTATAATCGTGCCCATCACTCAGAGAACTCTCCGCCTGTCAGCTCTCAGGAGCCAGCAGCCGAAGATGGCAAGAAACGCTCACTCCTCATTGCGTTATCTGCGTATGCTGTGCTGATTGTGCTGGCTTTTGCAATCAACCTGATCAAGCCACTGAATGATCTGTTCAAAAGCAGCGTTGTGCTGGTGCTGAATTTTCCCGAACTGGCAACCTCGGCAGGCTGGAGCACACCGGCGGAAGCCGGGCGAAAAATTAGCCTGTTCGGGCATCCGGGAGCTATCCTACTGTATTCTTCGCTGATCTCATACGGCATTTACCAGATAGCGGGATACTATCAAAAGGGCGCCCCGAACCGAATTGCCAAAAAGGTGGTGAAGGGGGCGATTAAATCGAGCCTGGGGATCGCTGCGATGGTGGGCATGGCGACCTTTATGTCGCACGCCGGGATGACTAACCTACTGGCAAGAGGAATCAGCGAGAGCGTAGGGAGCCGTATTTATCCCGCGGTGGCACCATTTGTTGGCGCGCTCGGCGCATTTATGACCGGGAGCAACACCAATTCGAATGTGGTCTTTGGCGCGCTCCAGCTGCAAACTGCTGAATTGATGGGCTTAAGCGTCACCCTGATCCTGGCGGCGCAGACAGCGGGGGGCGCGCTGGGCAGCGTCCTGGCGCCCGCCAAAGTAATTGTCGGGTGCAGTACGGTCGGACTGGGTGGCGATGAAGGCAAAGTGATCGGCAAGATGTTGCTCTATGGCCTGATCCCGGTCGCCGTTGTGGCATTAATCGCCTGGTTGTTGGCAGGGGGGTAAGTAGGATAAGGATTATGAACGAAGAGAAACCAAAGCAGGCAGCCATATCGAACACACTCGATAAATACAAATCCCACATCCAGACGGTTGCGCTGGCAGTGGTGATAATCTGCTCCTTTGCACTGTTTCTGGCGCTGAAGGCTGATACTCCCGTTCCCGCAATTATTTGTTTTGTGGCAGTTACTGCAGGGATGACCGCAACTATGCTGATATAGAGCAGAAAAATATACAGGGATCATTGTCTGTGCAGGTCAGCTTTGCAGCCATCCCCTGACCAGTTCAAGACCTGCCCCCACACCACCTGTTCGGAGGGTATGCACAAGCTGTTTCAGTTTATCCCAGAGCAGGTGGTAGTAGTTCCACCCGGCACCATCAGGACCATCAAAGGGATAAGGTAATGAGCATCCCCCCTCGTAGGTGAAAATATACTGGTCAGGATCAGAACGGGCAGCAAACTCCCCGGTGGGTCGATTTGGCCAAAGCACGACCAGCGTTGTGGTATCTGCATTCGGTCTGTGGGCGTAAATCAGCCAGGACAGGTCATGCAGTGCCTGAGGCCCGACGCCATAGTTCTCTGCCCAGGCAGGGCGGTAGGCAATCCGGTGTGGGATCGTTGTTATGGTATATGCAGCAGGATCGAATGATGGACTGCTGTAAAACTGTTCCAGAGCCGGGGAATCGGCGTCCTCAAATACCAGCACAGCCTGTGTATCCTGCAGAACCCGGTCAACATCTGTCTCATTGGTATTGACAAACAGGTCGTGCCGGTGCCCCCAGTAAAGCCCGGTCAGGAAATTGCCATAATACCGGACAGGCAATCTGGAAGCTGCTGCTTCCGCCAACAAGTTGTCTACTTCCTGATAGGCCGTGCGCGATCCCACAAGTGCGTCCAGCGCGGCGTCAAGTGTGGACAGGGGCAGCACCACCAAAACAATCCCACAACCAACAACCTGTGACACTGCCCAGCTCGCTGGTTTCAGGCGTGTTTTGAGCCAATCCGCAGCTTGCCAGCCTGTGTATATCGAGGCCAGCGCCAGATTGGGATAAATTGCAGCAAACATTCGTGGCGTCAGAAAGGTATTATGCAGCAGGCTCACCTGAAGGCTGTAGAACACCAGTACCGACCAGCCAGACAGGTAGATAGAATCCATCAGCGAAGGGCGTCTTGCCCTGAACAACGGGTAGGCAACTCCACTCAGCAGCAGCACAGCGTTCAGCCATCCGTTAGAGAACCCGATCAGCCGGATGAGGTGTGTCACTGGCCAGGATTCGCTGCTGGCGGTCTGCCCGGCGAGGCGCAGGGCATCGCGGATCTCTTCCTGAAGCCAACCAAACGGCACCCCGGTAAAGAAGAAGCGGGCCGTTTCCAGCAGCAGCAAGGGAAGCAAAAAACCCAGCCCAAGCTGTGCCATTGACCGGATGCTCCTGGTTTCCCGGTCGGTGATAAAAGCCCACAGCATCCAGAAGGCCAGCGGGACAAGGTAATTGAAGTGGGAGGTAAATGCCAGCCCAAAGGCGAGGCCTGCCCAGGTATAGTGTTTTCTGGTATGCAGCAGCAGCCCCAGCCCGTAAAAAGCCAGCGGGTAGCCGATATGGGTCCGGGTGTAATAGAGGATGATGGGAAGCCCGGCAAACCAGAGTGCCCCCAGCAAGGCCCAGCGCCGCGACCGGGTATAGGCCTCTGCAAGAAGGAACAATGACGCTGCCAGAACGGCCCCCAGCAGGGAAAGCAGCACCATCTCGTAAACTGCAGAAGGGCCAAACAGGGCATAGGGCAAGAAAAGCATCACCATTGGGGCCAGGGTGGCGGCAGTATAGGTCCAGCAGCCTTCGACGAGGTCGGCAGCCGCGACATTCTGAGTTGGCGTATCATGGTGCAGGAAATAGGAACCGGGGCCAAGCGTGCCAGCAGCGACCAGCAGAAACACAACTGCCAATAAAACGGCCAACTGTACACCGGGCTGTTTGACCCGGTTGGGAAGCATGGGAAGCTGGCTCATGGGTTGGCTATTTCAGTTCGCCCCAGTTTTTGCTGATGTGGACATCGACTTTCAGGGGAACAGCCATCTCATAGGCCGATTCCATCACCTCGCGGGTCAGGTTCGCAACCTCATCTGTCTCTTCCTCAGGTGCTTCCAGCACAAGTTCGTCATGCACCTGCAAAACCATCCTGCTTCGGAACCGCCCCTCGACCAGTTTCCTGTGCAGGCCGATCATGGCTATTTTAATAATATCGGCTGCTGCTCCCTGGATCGGCATATTGACTGCTTCGCGCTCAGCCGCACGCCTTTCGATCATCGTTCGCTGGCTCTTATCGGTGGATCGAAAGACAGGGAAATAGCGCTTTCGGCCCAGCGGGGTAGACACCCAACCGGTCTCAACTGCCTGCTGCTTGATTTCCTCCAAATATTTCTGCACACCGGGGAAGCGTTCAAAATAAGTTTTGATAAACATCTCTGCTTCTGGAAGGGTTAGTTCCGAGTCGCGCGCAAGGCGGAAAGCGCCCATTCCATATAACAACCCAAAGTTAACCGCTTTGGCAAAGCTGCGCTGGTTGGAAGTCACCTCGGACACCGGGATATTGAAGACCGCAGCGGCAGTGGTGGCATGGATATCCTGCCCATCAAGGAATGCCTGCCTGAGCGCCTGGTCGCCGGACACATGGGCCATCACGCGAAGCTCGACCTGGGAATAGTCAGCCCCTATAAGTACATGACCCGGCGCAGCAATGAAGGCCTCGCGCACGCGACGCCCCAGATCGGTTCGTACCGGGATATTCTGGAGATTGGGGTCGCTGGAGCTGAGCCGCCCGGTGACTGTCCCGGTCTGGTTAAAGGAGGTGTGGATGCGCCCGGTTCGCGGGTTGACCATGCCTGGCAGCGCATCCACGTAAGTGGAGCGCAGTTTTTCTAGTTCCCGGTATTCCATCAATGCATCAATAACGCCAGTGGTATCCTGTTCCCTCAGGGTCTCAAGCACGTCTGCTGCCGTGGAATAATATCCGGTCTTGGTCCTCCGCAGGCCAGCAGTCGGGAGATTCAGTCTCTCAAATAACGCCTCGCTGAGCTGCTGAGGAGAATTCAGGTTAAATTCATACCCGGAAATCTGGTAAATATGATACGTCACATTGCCGAGCAGTTCGGTCAATTCCCGTGACATTTGCTCAAGATATCGGCTGTTGAGCAGAATACCAGCCTGCTCCATATCAACCAGCACGGGAACCAGTGGCATCTCGATCCGGTAAAAGAGGTCTTCCAGGTCCTGGTCGCGAAGGTCTTTCAATATCGGTTCAACCAGCTGCAGGGTCATATCGGAATCGGCGGTGGCATAGGGCGCTGCCTGTGCGACCGGCACCCGGTCCATGGTGATCTGCTTGCTACCCCTTCCCAGCAGTTCTGTAATCTCAGTCATCTCAACTCCCAGGCGGGTAAAGGCAACGCTTTTCAATCCAACCCGGCTCTGGG
>JAFGNO010000042.1 GCA_016926985.1 Anaerolineae bacterium | reverse complement strand
GCCTATTACACCCATGTGCAGACTGGGAATCCGCTTTATGATTTCTATTTTGATGTTGAATTAATGCCCGGTTACGGCTGGATTTTCCCGACCGGTGACCATACTGCCAATATCGGAATTGGTATCCTGCCGATCTTCTGGTCGCCCAGGAAGTCAATCAGCGTGCTGCTTGAGGCGTTTATCCAGAGACGGATCAAAGAGGGCATACTCAAACCCGACATCCGACTGGATGGGCCGGTCAAAGGCTACCCGTTGCGCATTTGCTACCCCCACCAGCGAGTCGCAGGGAAAAACTGGGTGATCGTTGGCGAGGCTGCCGGGCTGGTCAACCCGGTGACCGGGGAGGGCATCGACCTGGCGATGGAGAGTGCGCTGATCGCCGCGCGGACAATGGACGAGGATATCCGGAAAGGCCGGCGGACCCATATCGCTTACCAGCGCGAACTGTGGGATCGGTTTGGGTCTTTATTTACCGGGCTGAGGGCGCTGCGTGACATCATGGTCACCCCGATATTTACCGACTATGCTCTGTGGCTGATGAATGTCCATCCCTTTATTACTCGCACGGTGATGGCAATTGCGCAGGGCTTTGCTCCACCCCAGGACGTGTTCCACCCAAAGTTTGTCATGCAGTTTTTTGTCCCGATATCGCCCAGGGTGATCGCTGAGGGCTACCGGCACATTAAACGGAGCCAGCAGCAGTGACCGGGGCAACCATCCTGGTGACAGCCTATCGTGAAGCGGCGACAATTGGGCGGGCATTGGAGTCGCTGCTTGCCCAGGCGCAGGGTGCTGAAATTATTGTCATCTGCCCGGATGAGGAGACGGCGAACGCTGCTTTAGCTTATCCGGGTGTGAGCGTGCTCCGCGATCCGGGCAGGGGAAAGCCGGCAGCGCTTAACCTGGGGCTGGCCCAGGCCAGCGGAGCGATCGTGATTATGACCGATGGGGATGTCTTCATTGGTGATAGTGCGCTCCCCCGGCTTCTGAAACCATTTGATGATCCACGTGTTGGCGCGACCACCGGCAGGCCCATATCCATCAGCCCACGCAGCACCATGCTCGGCTACTGGTCGCACCTGCTGACCGATGCAGGCGCTCACGCCGAGCGAGAGGAACGTCATCGGGCCGGGCGGTTTTTTGTCTGCTCAGGATATCTGTATGCCATCCGCGCCGGGCTGGTTGAATCTGTCCCTGAGGATGCCCTTGCCGAAGATGCGGTGGTCTCGCATCTGGTGGCGCAGCAGGGTTATACCGTCCGCTACGTTCCAGAGGCGGAAGTGTTTGTTAAATACCCGGATAACTACCGCGATTGGTTGAAACAGAAAGTGCGCAGCGCCGGGGGATATGCCCAGCCGGTCATCAGCCAGTCGCCGCTGCGGATGCGGAGCTTCAAGCAGGAGGCCGTCGCCGGGATGTGGCGAGCCATCCGCTATGCCCGCAGCCTTCGAGAGCTTGTGTGGACGCTGTTGTTATTTGCCGCACGGCTGCACCTGTGGCTGTTAATTTTCTGGCGGGTGAAGGTACGGAAACAGCCGCTGATCACGCTCTGGAAACGGGTGGAGAGCACAAAATAGCCAGCATAGCATGTCTGACACCTGCCTTCTGGTGATGTATAATCGGCTGATAGGCCGATGAGATCGTGTCGCCACTCAACTGCTTACTCTGAGAACAGACAAGGAACTGCAGAAAAATGACATGGGTTGAAAACGTTGTTCACGTATGCATGGGCGTGCAGCCGGGTGAGCGGGTGCTGCTGATCACTGACCAGGGGCTTGCTGCTGAACAGGAACTGCTGGCGCGGGCCATCAAAGCCGTCAAGCCGGGAAAGTTGGTGCGCTGGACATTGCCGGAGAAGGAACGCCCGCTGCAAACCGCCCCGCCCGAAATCCTGGAGTGTGCACGCACCTTTGACGTGGGTGTTCAATTTCTGGGAACTACCTCAACGTCCGAACAGCCCTACCGGTTCTCGCTGGTCAACGCAACGGCGGACGGCGGCAGGATGCGCTTTGGCGTGGGCCTGATGATCGACCAGGCGATTTTTGAGAATGAACTCAGCGCCGATTACGAGGAGATTGCAGAAATTACCTACCGGCTGTATGACTTCCTCACCGGGAAATCACAGGTCCATATCACCTCGCCGCTGGGTACGAACCTGTCTTTCAGCATTGCCGGGCGTCAGGTCGCCGTGGATCCCGGCGTAATCCGCCAGCCGGGTTACTATAATTTACCCTCTGGTGAGTGTTACGTTGCCCCGCTTGAAGACAGCGCAAACGGGCTGCTGGTGGTGGATAAATCCTTCCCCGGAATTTTGATCGATGAGCCGATTTTGTTGACTTTTGAGAATGGACGAGTCGTGGCAATCGAAGGAGGTGAGGAAGCCGATCAACTCCTGAGAATCATCGAAAACGGAGAGAAGCAGGAGCACGGCGAGGGCTGCCGCACCATCGCCGAACTGGGGATCGGCACCAATCCGGCGGCGCGGATCACCGGGAACGTCATGACCGACGAGAAGGTGATGGGGACAATCCATATTGCCATCGGGCACAACGCCGTTGCGCCCTACAACGGGCAGAACCGGGCGCCGGTTCATCTTGATGGGGTGATGGGCGACCCGACGCTGGTCGTTGATGGCGTGACGCTGATCAATAACGGCGAGTATCTGGTATAGAGAGCGACATGACACGGGCACTGGTTACCGGCAGTACTGGTGGGTTGGGAGCCAACCTGGTCGCCGCGCTGAATCGGCGCGGGGTTGAGGTGGTTGGGCTGCGGCGCAAAACCTCCCTCGATGACGCAGTTAAAGGGCTGGATCTCACCTTCATGACGGGTGATGTGCTCGATGTCGACTCGCTGCGCCGCGCAGCGGAGGGCGTGGACTGGGTGTTTCATCTGGCGGCGATTGCCGACGACTGGAACTTCCCGGCGGAACTGGTCTACCGGGTGAACGTGGACGGCGCGAAAAACATGATGCAGGCTGCCCTCGAAGCCGGTGTGAAACGCTTTGTGCTGACCAGCTCGGCGGGTGCGCTTGTGCCCCCTTCGCCGGGGATGACCCTGGACGATGAAACTAAAACCTTTGGGATGAACCCCCGGCAGTGGGCTTACGGGCACAGCAAGCACCTCGCAGAACAGACCATGCAGGACTACGTATTCAGAGGACTGGACGCAGTTGCTGTCCTTCCTTCGGCTGTTATGGGGCCCGGTGACCTCAAGTTCATCTCCGGAGAGTTGATTGTCCGGGCGGTGAAACGGGAAGTATTCCCACTGCCTGAAGGTGGGCTGAATTTCATTGATATGCGCGATGCTGCGGAGGGTCACATCGCTGCGGTGGAAAAGGGGAGGCCCGGGGAGCGGTATATCCTGTCAGGGCATAATATGACCCATACAGAGGCCCTTCAGATTATCAGCCAGGTGCTGGGAATACCTGTGCGGCGCATCAAGCTGCCGCGCTGGGGTCTTCCCCCTGCGGCGGGTTTGGTGATGGGCCTACGCCGGATGCGGGTCAAACTTCCCATTGAGCACGCGCGGGTGCTGCTGAGTGGCAGCTACCTGTATTATGATAACAGCAAGGCTGTCCGCGAGTTAGGGCTGACCATCCGGCCTTTTGAGGATACTGTGAGAGATACCTACCGGTGGTATTATGAGCACGGATATTTTGCCCGTCGTGGTATCCCAACCTCCAGATTGCCTGTGGTATAGTAGGCTTTAGTACATGATGATAAGGATAGGCTATGGCACACGAATCACGTTTTGATTTTGCGGCTATTGCCCGGGTAACCGGCATTATTGTTGTTGTTACAGGGATAATTGGATTTGCAGTGCCCGCATTGCTGACCATTGCATTGAAGCTGGGACACACCGGGACGGTTTCGGGCCACGAGGTGTTCCGGTTTGGGTATTGGGCAGTTGCCTGGGGGTTGACCGTCTGGCAGGGATCATGGATGCTCCGGCGGGTGCATGAACGGATCATTGATGACATGATGGTCGTTGCAGTGCTGGCTGCTGTGCTGCTGCTGATTGTCAAATTTGTGATTGCGCTTGTTTATGAGCCTACCAACCGGGCAGGGGAACTGCTGCCCCTGGTAACATCCATTGATGTTGGTGGCGCGTTGATGCTGATTTTGGTTGCGTTTATTGGCGCACGGGTGAATAAGTATTAGAGAAACAGGGCACGGAAGCATCCAGGCCCTGTGATTTTACACACCGGGTTTCTGGTCCGGTTTCAGGTCGGGCTTATCGGGGCCAGGCTTGCCAGCCTCATTTTTCTCCTGCCCGGCTGCTGGCTGTTCCTTGCTCTCTTGTTTCTCGGGTTCTTGCTTATCTGTTTCTTTTTCCCCGCTGCTTGCATCGCCGTTTTTGTGCGGGCTTTTGCTGAGGGCGCTGCTGATAATAATCACCATCTGGCCGATGTCAATTTCACCCTTATTAAGAACGCCAACCACCGGCCAGGAACTCAACTTTTCGTGATCCGCATCTTCCAGTACCTTTGCAGTTGCGATCAACACCCGCACTGGCCGGGCCGGGAGCTCCTGCCTGATATGAGAGAGAAAAGCGAATCCATCCATGCGTGGCATCATCAGATCAAGCAGGATGAGATCGGGAAACTGGTCGTCTTTGAGTTTATCCACCGCTTCCAGCCCGTCTTTAGCGGTATCGGTGGTATGCCCGGCCATTTTGAGCGTGATATTGAACAACTCGCGGACATCTGGTTCGTCGTCCACAACAAGGATACGGGCCACTATGTGTTCCCCCTGGGCAGATTGTGTTGGCCAACTATAAACCATGAAGGGAAAACCTGCCAGTTTTTGAGGCTACAGGAGCTGAGGCCGGCCTGATTCACGGGGCAGTCAATCGGGGAAATTCCATGATCAGCAAAGTGTTACTGACAGCCTTTGAACCATTTGGTGGGCGGCAACTCAATGCGTCCAAAGAAGCGCTTCATGCATTGACAATTGTGCATGCGCCACTGTCCTATCTGGATATCCGCTCACGGGTACTGCCCGTTGCTGCAGGCCGGGCAGGGATGCTGCTCATTGCGACAATAACTGAGACTCGCCCAGACTATGTTGTGTGTTTGGGGGAGGCAAAACGGGATGCTGTATGTCTGGAGACACGGGCGTTTAATGAGCGCCGCTTCACGATCCCGGATAATGAGGGCAACAGGCCAGAGGATGAGGCCATCATACCCGGCGGGCCGGACTGGCTTGCCTCGTCGCTGCCATTTGAGGAAATGCTACCTGCCATGCAGGCAACCGGTATCCCGGCTCGTTTTTCAGATGACGCCGGGCGCTACCTGTGCAACGAGGTGCTGTATCAATGCCTGCATTTTATCCGGGATCGTGGGTTGGCAATTCGCGCCGGGTTTATCCATGTCCCCCTGATGCCTGAGGCTGTTGAAGCCGGACAACCCTGCCTGCCAACGCCGGAGACGGTCCGGGCCATTGCTGCCGGGCTGGGG
>JAFGNO010000005.1 GCA_016926985.1 Anaerolineae bacterium | reverse complement strand
CTGGCTGCTCCACCTTGAAACACAGGGAAAAAGCCCTCATACGGTTCAAGCCTACCAGCGGGCCTTAGAACACTTTGTTGCCTGGAATCAAGCGGCGGTCGGTGAGGAATTTCGTCCGGCTGATATTATCCCTCGTGACGTCCGCGATTGGCAGTCCTACCAACGGCGGATGGAACAGGCCGCTCCCAGCACGATCAACCAGCGACTGGTTGCCCTGTCTCGTTATTTCACCTGGGCAGTCGGGTGTGATCTGGCTCCAGCCGATCCAACTGCCGATATTTCCAGCATCAAACTCACCACTCGACAACCTAAAGGTCTCTCTAAAAGTAACGTGCGTCGCTTACTGCGGGCGGTTCACAGCAATCGTCAACTCCGCGATATTGCCTTGATTGAGGTGCTGTTAGGTACCGGCATCCGGGTGGGAGAACTCCTCGCTCTGCAGGTGGGCGATGTGAACTTGAAAGAACGCTCTGGCTCACTCATTGTGAGGGAGGGCAAGCATGGCAGCTTCCGAGAGATTCCTCTCACCCAGGAAGTGCGAACGGCCTTGAAATTGTATTTGGCAGCGCACCCCGATCAGAATGATCCCCTTCAACCTTTGTGGATGGGTATCCATGGCTCCCTACGGCATCGGAGTGCCATCCTGCGCATCTTGACCAAGTATGCCGATCAGGCCGGGATCGATCAGCCGGTCTCACCTCACAGGCTGCGCCACACCTTCGCTACTCGATATCTGGCTGCCAATCCTGATGACTTGCGGGGTCTCGCGGCCCTGCTTGGACATAGCAGCCTGGATACGGTGATGATTTATACTGGGCCTACCCTTGACGACTTGGCCCTACGAATGAAGCGTTTCGAATTGAACGTCGATACGGCTGAAGAAGGGTCCGAGTGATAGGCTTGTTGCCCCCCATTTGGACTGAGCAGGTAACCTCAGCTATCGATTAACTTCAAATTTGGGCTGTTTTGGCGGGTTGTGCAAAAAAGGCCGAATATAGCGGTTTTATCGGATTTCTCTGGCAATTCAAACATTCTTGCCTAAATTCTGACGTACAATTTTGTACGGTTGCTACTCAAACCCCAAGAACAAGAAGGGGGGACCCCCCAACTGCTGGTCAATATTTTGTAGGAGGGATAACTGTGGATTTACCGTTGGATGTTGAGATTTACTGCACCGATGGATTATGCGGCCATTCGACGCGGGCCGTCATCGATCCGATAGCCAGGACGGTGACACATCTGGTTGTCAAAAAGCAGCATGGTGCACGGATTCAAGTGCTGGTCCCGGTCGAGATGGTAACAAAAACATCTGAGGATCGTATTGTTTTGCGCTGCCAGGGTAGTGACCTGATTTTCATGGAATCTTTCCTGGAAGTTGAGTTTCTTCCGACTGATGAACCATTCAACCCCTATGCTCCAGAACAGGTCGTCTTCTGGCCGTATGTGCTCCCCGACGAAGCCGCTCTGCCGGTGATGGTTGAGAACCTGCCACCCGATGAGGTTTCGATCAGGCGCGGTTCCCTGGTGCGGGCCACCAATGGACGCATTGGCCGGGTAGATGAACTGCTGGTTAACCCGGCAGACAGCCGGATCACTCACCTGGTCTTACGCGAGGGTCACCTGTGGGGGCAGCAGGATGTGACGATTCCGGTTCCACAGATCGACCGGATAGATGAAGACACGATCTTTCTGAAACTCACCCGGCAGGAGGTGGAAGCCTTACCCACCATACCAGTACATAAAAAGCATCGATCATAACTAAACAGCCCAACTTGACAGATCGGACAGGTTTATCAGGAAGTGTCAAACGGCACAGGAGGTAGGCATATGCCCAGGACGATACTCATCCTGACAGCCGATGCAGGCTTTGGACACCGGCGGGCTGCGCAGGCCGTTAGCGAGGCATTGATAGAGCAATATGGTGATGATTGCGAGGTTCAGATCATCAACCCGATTGAAGACCCCGATATCCCCAGGTTCATGAAACAGGCGGAAAGCGGCTATGACCGGATGGTGATCGAAGACCCTGGACTGTATTTGCTCTCATACAAATCCAGTGATACCCCGCCGGTTGCCAGCGCGATGCAGGACGTACTTGCAGTCGCGCTACATAAGGCATTGAGCAAGATCATCGATCACCACCAGCCGGATGCCGTTGTGACCACCTACCCGGCCTACATCCAGGCTGTTATCCGGGTACTGCGCGAGCAAGGCACTCAAACAAAAACCATTGTCGTCATTACCGACCTGATTGACGTTCATGACCTGTGGTTCCATAAAAAGGCCAGCCTGACCTTCGCCCCTACCCGGTGCGTTTACGATCAGGCCCTGGAACGCGGGCTGGCAGCGGACCGGGTCTATTTCAGTGGGCTGCCCGTCCAACCGGCCATCGCACGGGAAACCCGCGATAAAACGACCATCCGGGAGTCGCTGGGATGGACTCCTGATCAAACCACCGCACTGATCGTCGGATCATCCCGCAGCCGAAGCACAGCGATTATTGCCAAACTGCTAGACCAGTCGGGGCTTAACCTTCAGATTGCGGCGATCAGCGGCGGGGCTCATGAGGTCGATGACGAATTCGCTCGTTCTGACTGGCACAGCACCGTCCACACCTATGGTTTGGTCAAGAACCTGCCGGAAATGATGCTGGCCGCGGACTTCATCATCTGCAAGGCGGGCGGCCTGATCGTATCGGAGGCGCTGGCCTGCGGCTTACCGCTTATCCTGTATGAGGCGCTGCCTGGCCAGGAAGCCGGTAATGTGCGTTATGCGGTGGAAAGTGGGGCCGGGGTGTGGGCACCGGGGCCAACCGGTGCATTAAGCGCTGTCTATACCTGGCTGGCGGGGAAAGAACACGATCTGGAGAGTTATCGAGCAGCGGCTGAACAGACGGGGCGACCACGCGCCGCCTATGAAATTGCCGAGCAAATCTACCAGCGCATGGGTTGGGCAAACTAATCACACTTCTTTTTCAGGAGTTTCCAAATGTATACACTGGTTCTGCTGCGACATGGCGAGAGCGAATGGAACAAGGAGAACCGCTTTACCGGCTGGACGGATGTGGGCCTGACCGAACAAGGTGTCCAGGAGGCCCATACAGCGGGCCAACGTCTCAAAGCGCAGGGGTTCACTTTTGACCTAGCCTTTACATCGGTACTCAGGCGGGCCATTAAGACTCTGTGGATCGTCCAGGAAGAGCTGGATTTGAGCTGGATACCGGTGCATCTCTCCTGGCGGCTCAACGAGCGGCATTACGGCGCATTGCAAGGGCTGAACAAGGCAGAAACGGCAGCACAATATGGCGAGGAGCAGGTGCACCTGTGGCGGCGCAGTTATGATACGCAGCCACCCCCGCTGGCGCAAGATGATCCCCGCTATCCCGGTCATGACCGACGCTACCAGGAGTTGGACAAACAAGATATTCCGCTCACCGAGTCGCTCAAGGATACGGTTACGCGCTTTTTGCCTTACTGGCATGAGGTCATCACACCGGTGGTTCGCAGTGGTAAACGGGTCCTTATTGTAGCACATGGCAACAGCCTGCGGGCGCTGGTCAAGCACCTGGACAACATCCCTGACAACAACATTCCCGACCTATATATCCCCACCGGCATGCCCCTGGTATATGATCTCGATGAACACATGACTCCGGTTCGCCACACCTATCTGGCCGATCCGAACGAGATCGAACAGGCTGTTGAAGCCGCCCGTATCCAGGGCAAAAAGGCCACCTAGCCGAACTTCGCGGTGAGAAAGGAGAGCAGATAATATGCTCCCACCGGATAGTAACCCTTACTGGGCGTCGAGCACCGATCAACTCCTCCAGCAGTTCCAGGCCACGCCAGATGGTCTGACAGGGGAAGCGGCCCGGCAGCGACTTGCCCAATACGGCCCCAATACGCTGAAAGCAAAAGACAGGACAGATGCTCTCCGGCTGTTTCTGGAACAATTCAAAAGCCCGATTATGCTGATTCTGCTGGTAGCGACCGGTATCTCGGCGGCACTGGGTGACTGGCTCGACTCCCTGATCATCTTCCTGATCGTCCTCGGCAGCGCTGTACTCAGCTTCTTCCAGGAGTACAGCGCCAGTAATGCGGTCGAGGAACTGCGGGCCAGGGTGCAGATCAGGGTGAACAGCCTGCGCGATGGGCAGGTACAGTTCATCCCAGCGGAGGAAATCGTACCCGGTGATATGGTCCTGCTTTCGGCAGGCAGCCTGATCCCGGCGGATGGCGTGGTGATTGAGGCAACTGACTGCTTTGTCAACCAAGCGGTACTCACCGGGGAAACCTTCCCGGTCGAGAAGAAACCGGCCCCGGTTTCCCTGGCAGCCGGACTAAGCGACCGCACTAACGTTGTGTTCATGGGAACCAGCGTGCGCAGCGGCACAGCTAAAGCACTGATTGTCCAGACTGGAGCACAAACGGCCTTTGGTCAGATCGCTGAGACGCTGACCCTGCGACCGCCTGAAACCGAATTTGAGCGTGGTATCCGGCGCTTCGGCTACCTGCTGACAGAGCTGATGCTGGTGCTGACAATCATTGTGTTTGCCATCAACGTGTTTTTCCAGAAACCGGCGCTTGACTCGCTGCTGTTCTCGGTAGCGCTGGCGGTCGGCCTGACACCCCAGCTTTTGCCTGCCATCATTAACATTACCCTCGCGCAGGGGTCAAAGGCTCTGGCGCAGCAGGGCGTCATCGTCCGCCATCTGACCTCCATCGAGAACTTCGGCAGTATGGATGTACTGTGTACCGACAAGACCGGTACACTGACCGTTGGCGTAGTCAGGTTAGACGGGGCGGTTAATGTTGAAGGTGAACCTTCTGAGAATGTTCTGCGGTTGGCTGCTATCAATGCCTGCTTCCAGACCGGTCTGGCTAATCCGCTGGATGAAGCTATTCTGGCTTCCGGCGAATTTGACCCCGGTGCTTTGATCAAGGTGGACGAAATCCCGTATGATTTCAACCGCAAGCGGCTCAGTGTGGTCATTCGGGAGGCCAACGAGCAAACCCTGGTGATGAAGGGTGCCTTGAACAACATACTGGCAGTATGTTCTCAGGCCAGAATAGGTGGGGCAACCCAGGCGCTGGACGAGATTGACATCAACATCCAGCAGCGTTATGCCGACTGGAGTGGGCAGGGCTTCCGGGTGCTGGGAGTGGCGTCCAAAGCGGTCAGGCCGCAGGAGCGGTACACACAGGCTGACGAACAGGAGATGATCTTTGAAGGATTCCTGCTGTTCTTCGACCCGCCCAAACCGGATGTCCAGCAGACTATCTCAGACCTGAATGACCTGGGTGTGCAATTGAAGATCATTACCGGGGATAACAAGCTGGTAGCGCTGCATACCGCCGAAGCGGTGGGTCTGGAAGTAACCGGTGCACTGACCGGGGCGGAATTAAACACGCTGAGCGACGAATCGCTGTGGCAAGCGGTTGAAAGGGCCAACCTGTATTGCGAAGTTGATCCCAATCAGAAGGAACGGATTATCCTCGCCCTGAAGAAACGTGATCACGTGGTTGGTTATATGGGTGACGGGATCAACGATGCCCCTGCGCTGCATACGGCAGACGTGGGTGTGTCGGTGGACACTGCCGTTGATGTAGCCAAAGATGCCGCCGACTTTGTGCTGATGGAGCAAAGCCTGGCTGTACTGCGGCGCGGCATCGAGTTAGGGCGAACCACCTTCGCCAACACGCTCAAGTACGTATTCATTACCACCAGCGCTAACTTCGGCAACATGTTCAGCATGGCCGGGGCCTCGCTGTTCATGCCCTTCCTGCCGCTGCTGCCCAAGCAAATCCTGCTGATCAACTTCCTGACTGACTTCCCGGCTATGACCATCGCCAGCGATGCGGTTGACCGCGAGCAGGTCACCTGCCCGCGCCGCTGGGATATTCGCTTCATCCGGGATTTTATGGTGACCTTTGGGCTGATCAGTTCCCTCTTCGACTACCTGACCTTCGGCCTGCTGCTGCTTGTGCTGCACGCGGGGCAGGATGAGTTCCGCAGCGGCTGGTTTGTGCTGTCGATCATCACCGAACTGCTGATCCTGCTGGTGATGCGTACCCAGAAGCCATTCTTCCGCAGCAAGCCCAGCCGGGCGCTGTTGGCTGCGGCATTGGCGGTCAGCGTGGTAACCCTGCTGATCCCTTACACGCCATTGAATACCAGCCTGGGGCTGGCCCCTATCCCACCGACCACGCTGCTAGCGCTGTTGGGTATCGCTGCCCTCTACATTACGGCATCGGAACTGGCTAAATACTGGTTCTACCGCCAGCATCGCGAAACGCCAAAGCCCGTTCGCCGGTCACGTATTCACCTGAGATTATTCCCATGACCATTATCGAGCGTCTTCGCAAAGTATCTATCCCCAAAGCGGTCATACGCCCACTGCGCTGTCTGCCTACACTGGTTCTGGTTGGATTGGCGGTGCACCTGCTATTACCGCAGATCACAGCGCTCGAACACTCCATTAAGGTGATCGAGCAGATGTCGCTGTTGGCGGTTGGGTTTGCCCTGCTAGCCCAGGTGCTCAGCTATGTCGGATTAGGCTACCTGTCATACGCCGCAGCAGGTATTGTCCGGGACCGGCTGCCGCTGCTCCGAGCCGTTCTGATCAGCACTGCCGCTTCTGATATCGGGCTGGTGGCCGGCGGGGCGGTCGGCAATGCGGCGGCGGTCTTCCGCTGGTCACGTGGGAGTGGGGTGAGCAAGGAAGGGGCCCTGCTGGCCGGGACATTGCCCTCCCTGTTCAACAACCTGATCCTGGCCCTGATCGCTATCGCTGGCTTGATTCACCTGCTGCTGGTTCACGATCTCTCGACCCTTCAGGCGACTGCTTTTGCCGTGATCCTCCTCCTGCTGGCCGGGATTATCGGCGGGCTGGCCTGGGGAATGAAACATCGTGCGACACTGACCAGGCAGGTGGATCGCGTCCGGGCCTGGTGGGCCGGGCTGCGCCGTAAGCCCTATGACCCTACTCAGACTCAGGAGACCATGACGCGGTTGTATACTACCTGGGATGCACTGAAAGCCGGTGGCTGGCGCGGGCCGCTGCTGGGTGCGGCGATCAATATCGGCTTCGATATGCTGACTCTCTACCTCGTCTTTGTGGCTGCCGGTCACGCTGTCAGCCCTGGTGTGCTGTTGACTGGTTATGGCCTACCATTGTTGCTCGGCAAGGCAGGCTTCCTGCCTGGCGGTGTGGGAATCGTCGAAGCCACCATGGCCGCCCTGTACGATGGGCTCGGGGTTCCTGACCCGGTGACGGTGGTCGTGATACTGGCCTATCGCGCGATATCATTCTGGCTGCCAACACTGGTGGGCTTCCCGCTGATCCCCTATCTCCAACACATTACCAAAACTGGCCGCTTATCTATGGAGGAGAATAATGTTTCCACTGGGTGATGCATCTCGTCAAACCCGGCATTTTCCCATTGTGACCCTGGTCATCATCGGGCTGAATGCCATCATGTTTATGGTTGAATTGTCCGGCGGTGGTCTGTTTGTCAATCGCTGGTCAGTTGTCCCGGCAGATATCACTGCTGGACGGGACTGGCTTACCCTGCTGACCGCTATGTTCATGCACGCCGGCTGGATGCACATCATCGGCAATATGGTTTTCTTCTGGGCCTTCGGCCCGGAGATCGAGGATGTGATGGGGCCGCTGCGCTACGCAGCTTTTTATCTGCTGGGCGGGCTGGTGGCCTCCGCCGCACAGATTATCATCCAGCCGTATTCAACGGTGCCGAACCTGGGGGCCAGCGGCGCTATCGCGGCAGTCATGGGAGCCTTCCTGATCACCTACCCCCGTGACCGGATCCGCACCGTGCTCCTGTTTGGTTGGTTTGTCAGGGTGGCCTTCGTTCCGGCCATTGTGCTGGTTGGTCTCTGGTTCCTGACGCAGCTTTTCAGTGAACTGGGTGCAGTCGCGCAGGTCCAGTCAGGCGGCGTAGCCTACATGGCACACATCGGTGGATTTGCCTTTGGAGCGCTTACCGCCCGGCTGTTTGAGTCCAGGGAGCGCCGGGCAGAGCAGGGTTTAGAACCATGACCTGACTGCAAGATTTCATTTCCATCATCCTTAATCTGACCAAAGATGGCCTGCGGACTTTAGCGTCACCTTATCCTGTTCGTATACAGGGACAGATGGAGGAGGTCAATTGCTAGCATCCGCGCAAAAATGCACGGTAGTGGACTACAGCGTTTGAATCTACTGTGAAGCCAACCTCAAAATGACCCATTTAACAAACATGCAACGAGGGGCATGTTT
>JAFGNO010000232.1 GCA_016926985.1 Anaerolineae bacterium | reverse complement strand
TGCTCATGGGATTTCACCTTTGCTGAGGTTTTTTCTCTCATGATGCACTATCTCCCCTTTGTTCGCAAAAGTTTGAATCAGTTCATAGTCTGTTTACCAACGTACCCGCACTTGTGTGAGGTGATGTCACATTGACAGTCTTCTGTCAGGATTTTGGTAAATCTTTTACTAGTATATCCTAGATTTCATGTTGTTCGCCAGTTCTCTGATTGCTCTCCGCTACCTAGCCAGATAACTCGGGGTCAGAACAACACGCCCCGCTCCCAAACTCATACAGCGCTCCTATCCCACTCCTGCCGCAAATATATTGAAACCCTCGTGCAGACCATAATCCTGCTCGGCAAGGCGCGCACCCTCACGTTGCATCAACCTCAGGTTTAGCAGTGGCAGATCAACGTCTGCTAACACCCGTTTACTGGGCAAGATACGGGATCCATCTCTAGCTCACAATCGCCCCAGTAATCAGAGGCTGTTTCAGACCAAGTGCTGCCCATAGTCTGATAAAATCAATGTGAGTGGAAGCAGGCCCAACGATGCAATTTCCACGACTCCAACTGGAAAGATACAAATCGGAGATCGTATTCACCATTGCCATTGGTATTTAGGGAGCGCAGAAATGGCTTCAGGTTTTGAAATCATGTGTGCAAATAAGAATCCTAACGGGATGATCGTCAGAGTCGGAGGGATGGGTTGGAGTCTGAGCATTAGCGAAGCAGTTGTGAAGATCATGAATCAGCAGCTTCGGCTGCATATTCTGCTGGACAACCAATATCACGACATTGGCGTGCGGAGTGATAGCTCTGACGCGTACCTTGTCCTTGAAGAGAATGAGAGGCCGCTTCACGACATCGACGGGTTGCCTAGCTGCTAGATCTGATTGAGGTCGATCAATCCCTATTGTTCCCCAGTTCAAACACCCCGCCGGAATACCATTCGTGCGAGGTGTATTGAGCCTTGCCAAGACGCACTTTGTGGCAGCTTCTTCTCGTTGGGCAGTTGTCAGGCTCCGACGCGAATGATACTGGGGAGCACCACCGGCCTGGATTGCGTCTCGCGGTAGAAAAAGTTCTGCAGGGTTTCGCGGATATTGTCTTGAGCGACATTGCGTCCGTGCCTGAACTGCTGCTGGATTTCTTCACGAGCGGCTTGCCACAGATCGGGATTGGCATTGGCAGGCACAAAGCCCCGGCTCACGATTTTCGGTTCGCCCACCAGTTTGTTCTTCGCGTTGACCGGAATGAAAGCCACAATAAAACCGTCCTGTGACAGCCGCTGCCGATCCTGCATCACGATCCGACTGGCTTCGCCAATCAGGCCACCATCGACATAGACGTCCTGTGCGGCGATCGGACGATCGCGCCAGGCGTTTTCCCCATCGGTCGCCCAAACGTCACCATTGTTGAGGATGAACACATTGTCTGCTGCTACCCCGATGCTTTGGGCCAGCCGGGCATGAAGGTACAGATGCCGTGTTTCTCCATGAACGGGAATCATATAGGTCGGCTGCACGGTTTGGATCATCGCCTGCATGTCGTCACGGCTGCCATGTCCGGAAACATGGATGGTTGCCAGCTTGCCATAAATGACATTGGCGCCTCGCTCAAACAGCCGGTTAAGCATACGCCCGACTTCTTCCTCATTACCGGGAATCGTGCCGCCTGAAATGATGATAGTATCACCGGTTTTAACCTGAATTTGCCGATGTTCCCCTTGCGCCATCCGGTTCAAAGCCGAACGAGGTTCGCCCTGTGAACCCGTTGAGAGAATCAGCAGTTTATGATCAGGCACCCTGGCATCAATACTCACCAGCATGTGTTCTGGGATTTTCAGGTATCCCAGCTCACGCGCCAGCGCAACGTTTTCTTCCAGGCTGCGCCCCGTCAGGGCGATCTTGCGGCCATGCTTTTCCGCTAAATTGACGATCTCTTGCACCCGGGCCAGCAGCGACGCGAAGGTGGCGATAATGATGCGCCCCTCCGTTGCCTCCGCAAACAGACGGTGCAACTCCGCGGCAACGATCTGTTCCGTCGGGGTCCGTCCGGGTTTGTCCGCGTTTGTGCTGTCCGCCAGCATGGCCAAAACCCCGTTGGGCGTCAACCGGCGCAAACGGTCCAGGTCGGTGGTTTGTCCACCAGCGGGTGTTTCATCCAGCTTGTAATCACCGGTGTGCACGACCGCGCCAACCGGCGTATCAATGACCAGCCCCACCGAGCCCGGTATGGAATGGGCAACCGGAAACAGGCTGATCTTAAAGGGACCGAGTTGGAAAGACTCCTTGCTGCTCACCACCTCAAGCTGAGCATTCTTCAGCACACCGGCTTCTTCAAGCTGGCGTTTAACCATGCCGAGCGTCAGTTCCGTACCATAGATGGATGTTTTCACCTGCTGAAGCAGATAGGGCAGCCCACCAATATGATCCAGGTGCCCATGCGTCAGAACAAGACCTCGCAAATTGGCCTGATTCTGTACGATGTAGTCAAACTGGGGCAGCACGAGATCGATACCATACATATCGCTGTCTGGAAACATCACGCCACAGTCGATCACGATCATGTTGCGGCCATACTCAAGAACGGTCATGTTCTTGCCAATTTCCCCCAGGCCGCCCAGAGGAATAATGCGTAGCTTCTTTGCCATTTTTCTATTACTCAGTGCTTATTGTCGTCGGCTCGCGCAGGCAGCACCTAATCCTGGGACGCCGTTTATTCGGCCACGTACAAACCGATTCCGTAAAAAGGGATTTGGGGGGGTCAGACGTCTGGAGAAATCGAGCTGGCATGATATTAGATTGCGTGCAGCCCGACCTTGAGAGGCCAAAGTTCACGCGGCCAGTGTTGCTTCTGGCCCGCGTACAACGATACTACTCTGCACAGTGCTCGAAAAGTGCCCTGCACCAGAGGGTACAGGGCACCCGATTGACTGCTTCGCGACGAGATTAACGCCCCGTGCGTGTCACACTGCTCGCCTGGGGGCCCTTGGGGCCCTGTGTCACTTCAAACTCGACCTGCTCACCTTCGGTAAGCTCACGATAACCTTCGCTCAGGATGGCTGAATGATGGACAAATACATCCGGTCCGCCTTCACGCTGAATAAAGCCGAAGCCTTTTTGCGCGTTGAACCACTTAACCGTGCCGGTGATACGTTGACCCATTTTGAAGAACTTCCTTCCCTCGTACAAAAAAACCGGTGATGTTGTAGAGGTAGGAAGCGCACCATACAAACAAAAAACCCCTAGCCTGTTGCCTTACCAGAGCCGGGGTTATCGGTTTCGGATAATGCGAACAACTCTCCACTACACACAGCTATTATAAAGGGGGTTTCTCAGACTGTCAACTGCGAGCCGTTGTATCTTAGGGCTGACCGATGTTTACGAAATTCCAACAACAGACAAGGCCTCATGAAGATTCAGGGCGTAATGACAACGAGCCTGGGTCA
>JAFGNO010000041.1 GCA_016926985.1 Anaerolineae bacterium | reverse complement strand
TCCAGGTTGACCCAGCAGAAGCCTTTTGCCGCGCCTTCCTCGCCAAAATCAATCCGATCGATGCTGCCGCTGTAGACAATCGGGGGGTAAGCGCCGGGATTCATATCCTGGTGATAGTGAATGTGCCCGAGCGCTACGTAGTCCCAGGCCGGGTTATCCAGGCTGCTTTTCATTACGGCTACATCGCGGCCCAGCATGACCCCCTGCTCAGAGCCTATTCTGGCGCCTGAGACGGTGAAATGCCCGGTCAGCACCGCCGGGACCACCGGGTCGGTCTGTTCCGCGAGGTTACGGACGATCGTGTCCACCTGCTGCCGGAGGAGCAGGTCCAGCTCGGTGAGACTCTTGCCGGAGGTGTCCAATTCGGCCAGCAGGCGCTGGCGAATCGGGTAGGGAATTGTCGCTACCTGGACCGGCCCACGTTTTGTTTCTACCAGGTGCATCTGGTCGGCGCGCCCCACAATGACATTGTTCACAGCCAGCGTGTGGAATATCTCAATGGTGGAAGCTTTCTGAGTCATCGAGGGCACATCATGGTTGCCAACCAGCAAAATAACCGGGCATTGATCAGCCAGCCGCCGGATGCGGCGGGCAAATTCGCGTTGAAAGGTGGGATTGGGCTGGCGGGTCTTGAAGGCATCGCCGGCAAAGATTGCCAGGTCGGCATCGTTTTCTTCGGCAAACGCCACGATCCTGGTCAGGTTGCGCAGGAAATCCATGACCCGGCTGCTGATGCCAGTAGCCGGGTCAGTGCGTCCATAGTTTTCCATGCCGATGTGAACATCGGCGAAATGCAGCATGCGGATTGGTTCAGTCACCGCTCCGTCCGATCGGGTTTAGCCTCGGGCGCGCTCAAGGAGGATCATCATCATGTAGCTGAGCAGCAGCCGGGTTTCAGTTACCTCGTCGATAGACTCGTCAAGCGCATTGATCTCAAACGCACCCTCAAAGAAAGCCGGTTTCTTGGTGAGGCGCATCAGGGGCTTTTCTGTCATGTCATATATAGTATAGCTGGGGTGGAACAGATAGCCGGAGATCATGCCGACAACCGGGATGGACTCAAGCACCGCATCTGCCACACGGATCCAGGCATTGTCTTCCTTGATATGGTGGGTCTGGGTATCTTCAGGCCCCAGCAGGAGGTAGCTGGCCTTAAAAATCGATTTGGCCCCTTCACGGCGAAGGGCTCCCAGGGTGGTTCCTGCCGCATCACGGATGGTGTACTTGGCGGAAAAATCGATGACCCGGTCAGCACTGATGCTGTATAACGAGTCTGCCTTGGACTGGTCGCGGTAGACGGTTATTTCTTCCTTGAGCTTGAAGGCCTTCTGGTGCACATAGAACAGTTCGTTCTCACTGGCGTCCCGGATGAAGATCTGCGGCGCAATGGCAACGATCTTAAAGGACATTTTCAACGGATAGGTATACTTCATTTTTGGCTCTCCTCAGTGGGATATTGTGACTATAAAATCGGTGTGGCTGGATTTCCTAGGCCTATTTTACAGGGGAGTTTGGAGTTGTGCCATACGAGCGTGGTTATATGGCCAGCCTCGCTGGCGCAGCTTGCCCGATCCCCCGGTCTGGAGAGCGTCTCTCTGGCTGGTAGAAGCTCAAGGCTTTAACGGGGGCGTTCAGGCGTGTTACCTGCTGCCGGATCATTGTCTCGCAATATCAGGCCACCATGTTAAAATCTCCAGAAGCCGCCGGTAACCATGAATTGGTCGGATATGGAGGATATGCGTGAGCAAGGTATCATCGTTTCAGGAAACCATCACCCGTTTACAGGAATTCTGGGCAAAGCAGAACTGCGTCATCTGGCAGCCTTACAATATCCAGGTAGGCGCGGGAACCATGAACCCCGCGACGTTCCTGCGTGTGCTGGGTCCTGAACCCTGGAATGTTGGTTACGTTGAACCCTCGATTCGACCGGATGATGGGCGTTATGGCGATAATCCAAACCGCATGCAGATGTTCTACCAGTATCAGGTGATTCTCAAGCCTGATCCGGGCAATTCGCAGGAGATCTATCTCCAGAGCCTTGAGGCGCTGGGAATTGACCGGCGCAAACACGATATCCGCTTTGTGGAGGACAACTGGGAATCCCCGGCGCTGGGCGCATGGGGGCTTGGTTGGGAAGTCTGGCTGGATGGGCAGGAGATCACCCAGTTTACCTATTTCCAGCAGGCGGGGGGCCAGCAGCTTACGCCGGTTTCGGTGGAGATCACCTATGGGCTTGAGCGCATTATTATGGTCCTTCAGGGGGTTGATTCTGTCTGGGATATCCAGTGGATGGACAATCTCAGTTATGGCGATATTCTGCTGCAATCCGAGGTTGAACACTGTCGCTATTATTTTGAAGTGGCTGATATCGAGGCGTTAAAAGCGACCTATATTACCTACGAAAAAGAAGCGGACCGGGCACTTGAATGTAGTCCGCCGCTGATCACGCCCGCGCATGATTATGTGCTGAAATGCTCGCACCTGTTCAATGTGATGGATGCGCGTGGGGCGATTGGCGTGGTGGAGCGGGCAGACTATTTTCGGCGCATGCAGCGCACAGCGGCAAAGGTGGCGCTGGCCTACCTTGAGCAGCGCCAGCATCTGGAATATCCCTGGCTGCCTGAGGACTGGTCAATTGACACAGAGACCGGCGTACTCACCATGCCACAACGACCGGTTACGGTGGTTGAAGTCGGTGATCATCCTGACTATCCTGCCCCGTTATTGCTGGAGATCGGCACCGAGGAGCTTCCATCCGCTGACCTGACATCGGCAATAGAACAGCTGCAGGTGGCTGTGCCGGACGCGCTGAACGCTGCTCGGCTGGACTTTGAGCAGGTAACCGTTGGCGGAACACCCCGGCGGCTTGTCGTGATTGTCGATGGGCTTTCACCGCACCAGCGGGCCGAGGAAAGCATCCGGCGAGGCCCGCCGGTGAAAGCCGCATTTGACCAGGAGAACAGGCCGACCAGGGCAGCGGAAGGATTTGCCCGCAGCCTGGGCCTGGCTCCCAAGGACCTGGAGCAGGTGGAAATCGACGGAGGGCTGTATGTTGCGGCGGCGGTCAAAGATCCCGGACAGCCTGCTGCTGAAGTTCTGCCAGAAGTCTTGATTGGCCTCATTGCCGGGCTGAAGTTTGAAAAGACCATGCGCTGGAACTCCACGACCCTGGCATTTTCACGGCCCATTCGCTGGCTGGTAGCCCTGTATGATAAGGGTGTCATCCCCTTCTCTTACGCAGGGCTGAACAGCAACCGGATCACACGTGGAACACGGCCCCTTGGCTCGCCTGAATACACCCTGGTCGATGTATCACACTATACCGAACTGATGGAGAGCCTGGGGATCATCATCGATCCCGATCTCCGGCGGGACATCATCAAAAAGCAGGCTGACGAACTGGCTGCCAAGGTCGATGGCTATATTCTTGAAGACCCCGCTCTGCTGGAAGAAGTTGCCAACCTGGTTGAGCAGCCGACCGCGCTGCTGGGAACGTTCCCGAAAGAACAACTCGCCCTCCCTGATGAAATCCTGATCATGGTGATGAAAAAACACCAGCGCTATTTTGCGGTGGTGGACAAAAAAAACAACCTGCTGCCCTGTTTCGTTGCAGTCCGAAACGGCGACGAACAACACCTTGACGTTGTGACCAGGGGGAATGAGCAGGTTATCCAGGCCCGCTTTGCTGATGCCCGGTTTTTCTACCAGGAAGATATCAAGCAGTCACTTGAATCCTATCTGTCCGATCTCAAGATGCTTACCTTCCAGGAAGATATCGGGTCTTACTATGAAAAGGCTTCCCGGCTGGAGGCGCTTACTGCCCGGCTGGGTGTGCTGCTGGGTCTGGAAGATTTGAACGGCGAACTGGATATGGCTATCCGTGCGGCGCGGCTGGCTAAGGCCGATCTGGCGACTCGCGTGGTGGTGGAGATGACCTCATTGCAGGGAGTTATGGGACGGCATTATGCGTTGAACAGCGGTGAGCCGACAAGCGTGGCAGATGCCATTGCAGAACACTACCTCCCACGTTTTTCTGGCGACAGGCTTCCGCAATCACCTGCCGGGCTCGCTGTGGCCCTGGCGGACCGGCTGGACAGCCTGGTCGGGTTGTTCTCGGTAGGCATGCAGCCGACCGGGTCAACTGACCCTTATGGGCTTCGCCGGGCGGCGCTGGGATTGGTTCAGGTTCTGATTGGGCACGCCATCGACCTCGACCTGCAGGACGCAATTGATTGGGCTGCCTACGGATATACACGGGAACTGGGCGAGGCCTCGGTCACTGCTGCCGCCAAAGACGCGGTGCTTGAGTTTATCATCGGACGGCTTCGCGGGTTGCTGCGTGAGACTTTTCGCCATGATATGGTGGAAGCGGTTATTGCCGGGCAGGGTGCAAATCCCTACCGGGCGTATCTTGCTGCGGGGCAGCTTGAAAAATGGATTAAACGAGAGAACTGGCAGCAGGTATTGGATGCCTATGCCCGCTGCGCCCGGATAACCCGGGGACAGACGGCTGTTTATACCCTGCTCCCTGATGCTTTTGAAGAGGCAGTTGAAAAAGATCTTTATGCTGCTTATCACACTGCCCGGAAGCGGCTGGAAGTCGCCCCCGATCTTAACAGCCTGCTGGAGGAAATGGAAAGGCTGGTACCGGCCATTGATGCCTTCTTTGCCCCGGCTGATGAGGGGGGCGTGCTGGTGATGCACGAGGACAAAGCAACACGGGAGAACCGGCTGGCGCTTTTACAGCATATTGTGTCACTTGCCGAGGGCATCGCCGATTTCTCCCATATGGAAGGGTTCTGATTGGCTGCCCGAATCCTGCTTCCGCTGAGAGTATAATTGATGCCAGGCCGTCCCTGTTATCGCCTGTGCATTGCCTTTGCCTGTGTGCTGGCGACATTTGTCATGGGTGCTTGCCAACCGGAAGGCTATTCCCTTGTTTTTGCCAATGATGATCCCGTCAGAAGCGTTCCCCCTATCCCCACCAATCCTGACCTGACGGCCACGCTGACCCACACCCCGACAAACACGACCACGCCCACTCACACTTATACGCCAACTATCACCTATACACCATCACTCACGCCCACCCCTACGCTGACGTTTACACCCTCTCCCACCTTAAGTGAGACACCAACGCCAACCTATACCGCGACCGCAACGTTTACCCCTGCCCCGACCGCTACCCAGACATCCACCCCTATCCCTGGACAACCCGGCACGCTGAATGACTACTGGAATGGCAACGCCAGCTGGATTCTGGAGATCGCTGACACCGGTCTGCCGCTGGATACGTCCGACACGCTCTACATGGGCCATAACATTTACTGGTCGTATGCGCATACCAACTACCGCTTCCAGGGTACTGTGGACTCGTGCGGCGATCCGGTTCCTTATCCGGGCTGCATCACCCGCTGGGTCAGCACCGATGGTGGGCGCAGCTTTCAAGTGACCCATAACCAGTGCATCCTGGCCTGCGACTCCTGTCCCTGTGATCGGGATGACCACGTGATGCAGCAGCAGTATCCCCGTGTGGTGCGCAGTGCCAGCGGGCGCTTTTACATGGTATATGAAAATGGTGCTGCTACCTGGATAACCGAATCCAATGATGGGATCAACTGGTCGCGACCGGTTATTATCCCCGGTACCGGCGTATGGCGGCTCTATCACCGAACCTGCGAATCCTATGCACTGGTGGGTACACACCCGATTGTGGGGGAGCCGGAGGACTGCCTGGTTGGCGGCCCTCCGGGACTTTATATTGAGCGTGATAATCTGTACATTTTCGAAGGGATGGGGAAAAACCCTGCGCACCTGGGATGCCTGGTTGCCCCGCTGGGAATACATTCCGATTTTGAGATGTGTGCCTCAAACCCGCTTTTTGCCGGCGCGTCAGGCTACGGCCCACTTGGTGCGCGGGGTGCAGCAGCCAATCCGTTCTACGACTTCCGCTATGCAACGTCTGCTGATGTGGTCAAAGAGGGTATCTACTACTACATGGCCTATGAGGGCACGCGCGGCCCACATTCTCCCTCAGCGGGGCGTGAAACCCAGTTTGCACTGGGCTTTGCCCGCAGCCTTGTCCTGGATGGCAAATGGGAGAAATACCCGGGGAATCCGGTCTTAGGGGGGGTTCAGGATAACTGGGGGATGGGTCATGCGGATATCGTGATCGTGAATGGTATCATTTACATGTATACCGGAACACCTCAGCTTACACGCGGGCGTTATGTGCTTATGACAAATCTTCCCTGACTTGGCTATTTTTTGGCACACTGCTTTACGGGCTGAGTTCCACGGTGATCCAGGTCGTTGGATTAAACACCGCCAACCGGGTGCAGTGGCTGACCATCGACTGCTGGATGGCTTCGCCAGGGCTGTCGTTATCGCTGAGCGCGACGCACAACCCGTAGGTTCGCTCCGCTTGGGGTGTCACCCTGAGCGCACGCCAGCGGATTTCCGCCTCCAGCCAGTAATTTCCCCCGGCGCCGGTCTGCCTGGCAGCCAGCCGCACATCCTCCGCTGGCGCAACCGAGGGATGGAAGTGCATTGCCGAGGGGAGCAGCGAGCCAAAATCGCCGGGTGACAGCCCCAACTGGGTGTCGTCGTCATCCCATGTGTCGTAGTAAAAATCCCCCGCCAGATCGCCGTCAAAGAGAAGCTCAACCTCATCACCTTTCCAGGCTGATCCGCCGGATTCGGTCTGGACATGCTGGTCATCGCTGACCTCGACGAAAAGGTAGAGCGCGCTCTCCGACCAGCACAGGCGGGCATAGCCGGACAGGTCAGCCGCGTCGCTCCATGCCCCTGAGCCGTAGGTATTATTGCTGAGCGCGAAGCGCTCGACTTCGCCCCAATCCGCCGACACGGCATCAATCGTGATAGCCTGCGGGCAGACAGAGATGGAAAGGTTTGTGCCATTGCCGGTTCTGACATCATCCGGGAACAGAGTGACATCCGTTGTCGGGCCGGTGGTTGGTTCTGCAGTGGGAATAGTCTGCGCGGTGGCGGTGGGCAGCGCGCCCGCCTGGGCGGTAATGGTCGCATAGACCGCCTGGATAGTTGCCTGCGAATCGGGCTGGCTACCCCCCGCCGCGTTGCAGGCGAGAACTGCCGCCATCAGCGCAACAGCGACAGCAAATCCCGCAAAGGTCACATGCTTTGGATGTCTCATCTCATTGATCACCGGTTCTCACCCATTATGCGGCAAGTTGACCGAGGCCACAAACACGCACCAACCTGTGCTTGCACAACCCCCGGACCGATAATATCACACAGGACGCGACCCTGTCCCGGAAATACCGGAGGCTGTCACCGCGCAATTGGCTTGTGCAACAAATGCGCGTTCGTTTGGAACAAATAGCTTTACTATTCTATAGTTAGATACATGCTGCGTGTCCACGCTGCATGGGGTTGCAGGCTGCCTGCCTTGTTTAAGTATAGCGGACAGCGTTTCAACACCGCAGTTAAAAGGGGATTTATGCTCTGGATAATGCCATCCGAGACCCTCCATTGGGAGGCAATACATGAATCCATAGGTGGTCATGAGTTGGCTGCCCGGATTCTGGCCCAGCGGGGCATCAGCAGCCCGGAGGCTGCCCGGTCGTTTCTCAATCCCGAATACTATACACCAGCCGATCCCAGAGAACTCCCCGATCTGGCGGAAGCGGCGGAGCGGCTGTATCAGGCAGTTGTCCGTGGGGAACGCATCCTGGTCTGGGGTGACTTTGACGTGGACGGGCAGACTGCAACCGCCCTGCTTGTTGACGCCTTGCGGGGCATGGGGGGCAGCGTTGAATACCATATCCCAAACCGGCTGACTCACGGGCACGGCGTGCAGGTTGATGTGCTCGAGGAGAAACTTCAAGCAGGGATTGATGTCATCCTGACCTGTGATACCGGCGTTGGGGCCGACAGAGAAGCACGGCTGGCAAAACAGCATGGCGTGCCATTTCTGATCACCGACCATCATGCGCTGCCGGAAACGCTCCCCGATGCTCCGGCGGTCGTAAACCCGCAGCGGCTCGCGCCGGGCCACCCACTGCGCGATTTGCCGGGCGTGGGCGTTGCCTACAAGCTCATTCAGGAAGTGTACAGGTTGGCCAATTGGCAGGGCGATGAGATCCGGTTTCTGGATCTGGTTGCCCTGGGGATTGTCGCCGATGTCGCCACCCAGCAGCACGACACGCGCTATCTGCTCCAGCTTGGCATTGAGAGGCTCCGCTACCCGAAACGGATCGGGCTGCAGGAATTGATGAAAGCTGCTCAGGTCGACCCGTCCAACCTGTCAGCAGATACCATTGGATTCCAGGTTGGCCCCCGGTTGAACGCGTTAGGCCGGTTGGATGATGCCTCCCTGGCTGTGACATTATTGACTACAGACAGCGTGGAGCAGGCCCGGCAGATAGCATCTCAACTCGAAAGTCTCAATAACGAGCGAAAAAACCTTGAAAACCTGATCTACGAAGCAGCCCTGAGCCAGCTTGTCCGTGAGCCGTCGTTGATGGATTACGAGTCAATAGTCTTGAACGGGCCGCGCTGGCATCCGGGCGTGATCGGTATTGTGGCCTCCCGGCTGGTAGAGCGATACGGCAAACCCGCGGTCTTGCTGACCGATTGGGGCAATTCTCCGGGTATAGTTCGTGGTTCAGCCCGCTCGGTGCCGGGCGTGGATATTGGCAGGGCCTTTGCAGCCAACGCCGAACTGCTGAAAAGCCACGGCGGGCATCCCGGCGCCGCCGGCTGCTCGCTCGAAGAGGACCTTGTCCCCCAGTTCCGCAGGCGGCTGAGCGAGACAATAGCCGCCATCCGCGATGACAGCATTCCTGCCGGCAGAGTGGTGGATGCGGAGGTCGCCTTTGGCGAAGTGACAATGAAACTCGCTGACGAACTAAATCGGCTGGCGCCCTTTGGAGCAGGAAATCCACCTGTTCACCTGCTGACCACTGACCTGGTGATCGAGTCCCACGCACTCATGGGGATCGGCAAAAAACACCGGCGGATTTTGCTGAAAGATGCCAGCGGAGTAGAACAAACGGTGATCTGGTGGCGGGGGAGTGAGTCTTTACTGCCCAGAGGCCCGATTGATTTACTGTACATCCCCCGGATGAATGACTATAAAGGCAGCCGGGCGTTGCAACTGGAGTGGTTGGACTGGCGCCCGGCTGCCAGTGCGGTGTCCGTGGCTGCGCCCGAAGTCCGGGTGATTGACCTGCGGGATGTCCCCGACCCTTTGAGCGCCTTACCCGATCCGCCTTATGGTGTCTGGGTTGAGGGCCTCCCTGAAAACGCCCTGCCTTTTGAACCAGAAATGCTTGTCTCGAGATTCAAGCCGGGGCAGCATGAGTATCTTGTCCTGTGGACAATCCCACCAGGTACCGCCGAGTTCAACGAGATGCTGGCGCTGACGGGTGCCCACACATTTTATGTTGTGGCGCATAACAGGCCAGCAGCTTTTGCCGATTTCATTGCTCAGCTTGCTGCCCGGATCAAATATGCATGCATCGCATACCCGGAGGGATTCCCATTTTTGCAATTAGCCAGTGCTATGGGCCAGCGTGAAGTGACCCTGCGCTACGGCCTGGACTGGCTGGCAGAAAAGGGTGAGGTGGGAGTGGAATGGCTTGACGGGGATCGCTTGCAGTTTATGGTGGGAGACGTTCCCACTGATCCGGAAACCATCCGGCAGCTTGAGTCGAGCATCGGTGCCTTGCTGGCTGAGACCAATGCATTTCGGGTATATGTTCAAAAGACCGATAGCCTGGAGGCGCTGTTCCGCGAGACTGGATTGTGACAATTGTCACAGATGCCTCTGGCAAAATGCATTGACACCCTTCTTGTGCCATGGCATGATGAAACCGGATATCGAAAGGAAGGATCACTATGGTGGCATATTCTGTGGACAACTTTGCTCAACATGAGCTTGATGAAGCCCTGAGGGAAAGTGTAAACTCCTCCCTTGAACGTGATGGGGTCATCCGCGAATCGCGAATGCCGTTGGAGGTCACTGCTGAAAATGGCGTGGTGACGCTCAGCGGGGTTGTGCTCAGTGAGATTATGCATGATCGTGTGCTGTTCAGGGCAGCGACAACCCCGGGAGTAACCAAAGTCATCGACCACCTGATAAGCGATCCGGCAATTGAGGCTGAAATTGCTTCCAGGATCTCATCGACCCAGAATGTGCAGGCGCAGGTGAACAGCTATATGGGGAACATCATGCTAAATGGTGTTGTTCAGGATGATAAGCAACGAAACGAGATAGTCAATTTAACTCAAGGTGTGGCCGGGGTGCGGTCAGTTGTTGATAACCTGGTTATTGCACCAGGCGATAATTAGTAGAGGACAGGAGGGCAGCCAGATGGATATCGGGATTCCTGTAGAAGTACATCCTACTGAGTACCGGGTAGGGTTGACTCCCCAGGGGGTCGGCCTGCTCACCAAAGCCGGACACCGTTGTTTTATTGAACGGAATGCCGGGGCCGGTTCGGGTTTTATGGATGGCGATTATGAAAAGGCCGGGGGCCGGATAGTCTATGCGGCTGAAGAAGTATATTCCCGCGCCGATCTGGTTTTGAAAGTAGGCTCCCCGGTTCTTCAGGAGCTTGACCTGCTGCGGGATAAACAGACCATCTGCGCTTTCTGGCATCTGCCTGCGCAGCCTCGTGAGATTGTGCAGGCCTGCCTGAATAAAGGGATTACCGCCATTTCTTATGAGACTATTCAGACAGATGATGGCGATCTGCCAGTGTTGCGTCCTCTGAGTGAGATTGCCGGGCGTATGTCACCGCAGATTGCGGCCCGCTGGCTGCAAACCGATGGCGGAGGAAATGGCGTATTGATCGGCGGCCTGCCGGGAATTCCCCCGGCGAATGTCGCTGTTCTTGGTGCGGGGACTGTTGGGCTTAACGCCGTGCGCGCTTTTACCGGGCTGGGCGCACAGGTCTATGTGCTGGATCATGACCTGGCGCGCTTGCAGTATATTGACACGCTCTTTGCCGGGAATGTGGTCACCATGGTGTCGTATGACTTTAATATTGCCCGTGTGCTGCGATCCTGTCATGTGCTGGTGACCGGCATCCTGGTCCCCGGGCAGCGTGCGCCGATACTGGTGACGCGGGAAATGATTGCCAATATGCGCCCGCGCAGCGTAATCCTGGATATTACCATTGACCAGGGAGGCTGCATCGAGACAAGCCGCCCGACTACCCATGCCGATCCGGTTTTCATCGAAGAAGATATTATCCACTACTGCGTCCCGAATATCCCCAGTGTGGTGGCGCGGACGGCAACCCATGCTTACCTGAATGCCGCATGGCCCTATATCCAGATGCTGGCAGATATCGGGATATCCCGGGCTATGGAACAGGATTCCGCGCTGCGCCGGGGTGTAACCATTCACAACAGTCAGGTGCTTAATAAAAGCCTGGCGATGATCTTGGAGGAGGGCTAGGATGACAAGCTGGGCCTCAATTTACCGTGAGCGACGGGTCTCATCCGATGATGCAGTCCAGGCAATCAAATCCGGCGACCGGGTGTTCCTGACTGGCAACTGCTCGGTGCCGCAGGTTGTCATGAAGTCCCTTGTTCAATATGCACGCGATCTGCAAGATGTCGAGATCGCGCAGGTGCTGACTGTGGGAGAAGCGGAATATGCCAGGCCTGAAATGGAGGGACATCTTCGCGTTAATACCATGTTTGTCAGCGCCGATGTGCGGCAGGCCGTACACGAGGGGCGCGCTGATTTTTCACCGGTCTTTCTGTCAGAAATCCCCCGACTTTATCGGACACGGCTTCCCATTGACGTAGCGCTGATCCACGTCTCGCCGCCTGATGAGCACGGGTTTTGCTCATATGGTGTTGAAGTGGGCGTGACCAAGACCGCGGCTGATGTGGCGAATACGGTTATTGCCGAGATTAATCCCCGGATGCCGCGTACGCTGGGGGACAGCTTCATCCATATCAGCAAGATCGATCATATTGTGGAGGTGGATTACCAGTTGCCGGAATTCCAAATGGGTGAGCCTTCACCTATTCAGGAGAAAATCGGGAAGTTTATCGCAGCGATGATCGAGGATGGCAGCACCATTCAGACTGGCATTGGGGGCATTCCCGATGCGGTTTTGAAATATCTGGGTGATAAGAAGAACCTGGGCATCCATACTGAGTTGTTTTCCGATGGCATTATCGATCTGGTGAATCGCGGCATCATTAACAACGAGGCGAAAACCCTGCATCCCGGCAAGATTATTGCCGGGTTTATGCTGGGAACTCAGATGCTTTATGACTTTGTCCACGATAACCCCCTTGTTGAGCTTCACCCGACCGAATATGTGAATGACCCATTCCTGATCGCCCAGAACGACAAAATGATCTCGATCAACTCTGCGCTTGAGATTGACCTGACCGGTCAGGTTTGTTCCGACAGCATAGGCCCCAAGTTCTACAGCGGCGTAGGGGGGCAGGTTGATTTTGTGCGCGGCGCGGCGCGGTCAAAAGGCGGCAAGCCGATCATTGCCCTGCCGTCTACCACCAAGAACGATACGATCAGCCGGATTGTCTGGCAGCTT
The DNA here is from genome assembly GCA_016926985.1 of Anaerolineae bacterium. GTDB lineage: Bacteria > Chloroflexota > Anaerolineae > Aggregatilineales > UBA3940 > JAFGNO01. The sequence continues at coordinate 1,397 of JAFGNO010000041.1, read as the reverse complement.
CAACCCGGCGCAGGTGTCGTCACCACGCGTAATGATGTCCACTATGTTGCGACAGAATATGGTGTTGCCGACCTGTATGGCAAAACAATCCGGGAGCGCGCCCGGCAGTTGATTGACATTGCACACCCAAATTTCAGGGAAGAGCTTGAGAAGAAAGCGCGTGAACTGAATTTCATCCCCCCGTCCTTCTCCGGGGTGGCGCCAAAACAGTAAACATCAGATCGTCCGCGCGCCAGCAAAAGAAAAACTGGCGCGCTGGTTTTTTTCTGGAGCAGAGAAATGCCCCAACACCCGCCAATCGACTCGCAGATTACCTTTCTTTATACCCGCGACCTGGAGAAAACAGTAGCCTTTTATGAGGGTGTGCTGGGGCTGGACCTGTGGCTGGATCAGGGTACCTGCCGGATTTACCGGACGGCGGCTGACAGCTATCTCGGTCTCTGTGAGCGCAAAGAGATGCCAGACCTGCCAGCCGGGCCTGACCAGCACCGGGTGATCTTCACGCTGGTCACCGATGCCGTGGATGAATGGTATAAATATTTGCAAGAGCAGGGCGTTGAATTTGAGAAACCACCGCAGGAGAACCCTCGCTACAGGATATACCACTGTTTCCTGCGCGATCCAGAGGGTTATCTTATCGAGATCCAGCGGTTTCTCTAATCCCTGTTTGACCGGTATTATTTCTGCCGCCTCTCACCCTTGCGCAGCAGTGGAGAATGCAGCTTGACACTCAGCAAAGAAGAAGTAGAGCATATTGCCGAATTGGCCAGGCTGATCCTGTCGCCAGAGGAGAAGGAGCGTTTTCGCGTCCAGCTTTCTGCCATTCTGGACTACGCCGAACGCATCCAGTTGTTGAATACAGACGGCACCCCTCCCATGACCAACGTTCTGCCGCTGAAAACTGTTCTCCGCGATGATATTGCCAGATCGGGCACAGGGCGCGAGCATCTCCTGGTAAATGCCACCGAGCAGGAAGACAGCATGTACCGCGTTGGTCGCATCCTGGATTAACCCCATGAGCGACCTGACCCAACTGACCATTTCAGAGGCGCGCACGCTGCTTGTATCAGGGGAGATCACATCTGTAGAGCTTACCAATGCTTTCCTTGACCGCATTGAGGAAGTGGAGCCAATCATCCAGGCCTACCTGACTGTAACCGCGGAGAAGGCAATCGATCAGGCAAAAAACGCCGACGCGCGCCGGCGGGCAGGCGAACGCATCCCCCTGCTGGGCATCCCTCTGGCCTACAAAGATGTGCTGACAACAGAAGGCATTGAGACCACCTGCGGCTCAAGAATCCTGAAAGGATATATTCCCCCTTATACGGCAACCGCCATCGCCCGGCTGGAAACCGCCGGTGCGGTGATGCTCGGAAAAACTAATATGGATGAGTTTG
>JAFGNO010000040.1 GCA_016926985.1 Anaerolineae bacterium | reverse complement strand
GCAGAAATCACCCGGCAGAATACGATCCTGTTGTTTATTAAATCTACCGATACGTTATCCCTTTCGGCGGGCGACAGCGTTGCCATTCGCGCCGGAGACCGGGTTGTGGTTGGCAGCGAATCTGCCGGACAGATCATCCTGGCGGATGGCAGCGCAGTTGACCTCTACGAAGGCACTGCGCTGACTGTTGCTGCACTGGCAAGGGAGGCTGACACAGACGGTGCTGTCCGGCTGGAACTGCTCTCAGGACGGATTTTCAGCCGTGTTCAGCGCCTGCTGGGCACCCGGACCTTCGACGTTGGCACGCCGTCGTCAACGGCGTCGGTGCGCGGCACCCGATTTGGCGTCTCTGTTCTGAGCGGCGAGTCCTCGTATTATTACACTGCTGAAGGGTCGGTTGGCGTCAGCATGGACGGCGCCGAGGCGGTGGTCGATGCCGGTGAGGAGTTGACGGCTGTTCAGGGTGATGAGCTGGTTGTGACCGGGATCGAGGATCTCATCCCGCCATCGCTTACCATCAGCAGCCCGGCTGGCAGCGTTGCCACGGGCAGCACCGTAACCGTTACCGGGCTCACCGAGCCAGACGCGATCGTTTATGTGAATGGTTTCATGGTGACTGTTGATGAAGATGGCGCTTTCTCAGTTGAAGTGATTGTTGAAGAAACTGGCATCCTGGTTGATGCCATTGATGCCTTTGGCAATATGTCCTCGGTGCAAATACCGGCGCAGTAAGCCAGGGCAGCTCTCTCTCAATGAACCGGAGGCTCGGGTGGTTCCCGCGGCCTCCGGTTCTATTGTGATTCTCCGGGCTGTGATACAATTATCCCAGTGTATCCGGATTGCTGAAGGTGCTGATGGACTGGCTGTTCAGGCCCATGAAACCCCGCAGGTTTCCCAGATTACTGGCTGCCATGCCGGTGTTGCTGGTCGTGGCGGCGGTCTATGGAATCCCCGCCAAATCGCTCCGGGCAGATGCCTGTTTGCCACCACCCTATGTGGTCAGCGTCAACCCACCTGATGGGGCCACAAATGTTTCGATAGCGGCAAATATCATTGTCCAGTTCAACCAGCCGATGGTCGAATCATCCGTTCAATCTGAACTGGTACTTACTACATCTACCAGCGGGAGTCCGGTAATTTTGTCCATGATTACCTATAATTCCACTTACAATTACGCAGTTATTGATCCAACCGCAAACCTCAATCCCAATGAAACCTATTACGTGATTTCTGGCAACAAAATTGAACGCGCCTGTGATAATGAATATGGCACCAAGATCCGAACCGGGTTTGTTACTGCCGCCGGCATCACTAACTCACCGCCGCTGGCTAACGACGACAGCCATGAAACTGACGTGGATACATTGCTCACAGTTGCCGCCCCCGGTGTGCTGGGCAACGACAGCGATGTGGATGGCAGCGCGCTCTCCGCAGTGCTCAACGATGATGTGCAGCATGGCATGCTTACCCTGAATCCGGATGGATCCTTTACCTATATGCCCACTGCCGGGTATACCGGGCCCGATTCGTTTACCTACTATGCAAACGATTTAACCTATAACGCCAACCTGGCGACGGTGAGCATCATGGTTTCCGCTGCCAACACACCACCTGTGGCCGATGATGACAGCTATGGCATCGACGAGGACACGCTGCTGACTGTTACCGCGCCCGGTGTGCTGGACGGCGACACCGATACAGACAGCGATCCGCTGACTGCTGCTCTGGTGGATGATGTTGATCGCGGCACGCTGGCGCTGAACAGTGATGGCTCGTTTACTTATGCCCCCGACAATAACTACCACGGGACTGACTCATTCACCTACCGGGCCCATGACAGTACCGACGACTCCAACCTGGCGACGGTGGACATCACTATCAACCCGGTGAATGACCCGCCGGAGGCTGTCTCCGATGCCTACAGCCTGGATGAAGATATCGCGCTGGATGTGCCGGCGCCCGGTGTGACCGGCAACGATGTCGACCCGGATGGCCTTGCGCGGACAGCCATCCTGCGGCGGTCTGTAGAGCATGGCGGCCTGATCTTTAACCCGGATGGATCTTTTACCTATTATCCTCATCCAGATTTCAACGGTACCGATTCCTTCATCTACCGGTTGGATGACGGGCTTGCTATCTCCTCTGATGCGCTTGTCACCCTCACCGTGCTGCCTGTTGCCGATGACCCGGTGGCAGGAGACGATTCCTATACGCTGGATGAGGACTATGTACTGGCAGCAGCCGCGCCGGGGATCATGTTCAATGATGTCGATCCCGATGGCGACGTCCTGACGGCTGCCCTGCTGCAAGAACCGGCCCACGGCACGCTTGAGCTGAACCCGGATGGGTCGTTTGCTTATGAACCGGAGCCTGATTTTTCCGGCAACGATTTGTTCACTTACCAGGCAGCCGTCGGAGATCGCCAGTCAGAACCTGCCACTGTCACGCTGAATGTCTCCCCGGTGAATGATGCCCCGGTCGCTTCAAATGACCGCTACAGCGTCATATCGGGCACCCGGCTGATTGTTGCTGCCGGGGGAGTGCTGGACAACGACAGCGATCCTGATGGGGACGCCCTGTGGGTGAGACTGGTAAGCGGCGTTTCGCATGGTAGGCTGGCATTGTCTCCCGGAGGTGGATTCACCTATACTCCGTCACCGGGCTATACCGGCGCCGACTATTTCACTTACCGGGTCAGCGATGGCATTCTTTCCTCAGATATCGCTGTGGTCACCCTCTGGGTGAACCTATCCTCCGGCTCTGGCGGCGTGACGCCTGTCGCCAGCCCGGATGAGTATGTGGTTAATGAAGATGATGTCCTGAGTGTGGAGCCTGCCGGGCTGCTTGCCAATGACACTCATCCTGCCGGGGCCAGACTTGAGGCGGCCCTTGTTGAGCCGCCCTCCCATGGCGCGCTTGAACTGCGATCCTCCGGTTCGTTTATCTACACTCCTGATCCCGACTACCATGGGCCTGACTCCTTTGTCTACCGGGCGGTTGATCCCACCGGGGCAGGTGCCGAGGCAGCAGTATCAATCGAGGTTGTACCGGTCAGTGATGCGCCGGAGGCGGCGGACGACTCGTATTCCACTGCCCCCGGGGTGACGCTCCAGGTCAGCGCGCCGGGCGTGCTGGCAAACGACTCGGATGTGGACGGCGATCCCCTATCCGCAGTGCTGGTTGATGGGCCTGCGAACGGACAGGTTACCCTGAACAGCGATGGCAGTTTCAGTTATGTCCCGTCCGAATCTTTCTCCGGGGAGGACCGGTTCACTTACCGCGTGACCGATGGTGAAGAAACCTCGCCGGTCGTGGAGGTGCTGATTGCGGTATCGCCGGAGGGTGCAGGCGGCGGCAACGGGGGCCAGCCAGAGGTCGACCCGGAGCTGGCAGCAGCCATGGATTTTTCCCTGACCGCCCGGCCCGTTGAGGTTGTCTATGGCGACCTGATTGATGTTGAAATGGTTATCAGCAACATTGGTGAGGCAGCATTCAGGGACCTTTTGTTGCTGCTCACGCTGGAGGGGGAGGCAGCCATATCTTTTATAACCGCCAGCGACGGGCAGGTATCGTTGGTCAACCAGCAGGCTCGTATTGTGCTGCCGGAACTGGCGCCGGGCGTGGTCGTGCGGGCTGCCGTCGAAGCCCGCGCAATCAGCCGGGAGGGCGGGATCATTCTGTTCTGTGCCAGTGGATCGACCGGGCAGGTTATTGTCCACCAGGAATGCAGGGAAGTGACGGTGAACCCGCTGCCTGATGAGCAGACCCTGCCGGAGGCCGAACCCGGCGAGACCGGGGATCCCGGTGATGGGGGCAGTGACTCCGGCGATGAAGGCCGTTCACCGGCGGATATCACCGGGCCGGACGTGCCCGATTCGCAGTTGCTGCAAAACACTACCTGTGTCCACCTGGGCAAGGTCACGCTGACCTGCGTGCCGGCGGTGCGCTATCTGCTGATGGGGACGGGTGCCGGTTTGATCGGGCTTGCAGCCTGGTTGTTTTTCAGGCTCCCGGCGTCACAGCCTGGTTCGCGTGGATCCTGAACAGGCATGGGAATTGATTTCTGGCATGAGAAGGGAAATGGGATGAGCCTTAAAGACGAGCAGCCTGACGCCGGAAAACAGGGCCAAGTTCCAGATACCCAGAAGTTTTCGCGCGGGGATTTGCAGCTGCCGGGCGTCAGCGGGATTGGCTTTGAGGACCGGCAGGGCGCTGCAGTAAGCTACAGGCTGGTGCCATCCGGCAGGCTGGAGGCTGAGTGTTGTGAGGGCGGTGTGGTTTGCTGGCGCGTGGAGATGCACAAGATTAACGATATGGTGCGCCCGCTGGGGCTGGACATAATCGGGGATGCCGTCATTGGACGGGGTGTAGGGGCCGATGTGGATGTTGAGCCCTATAACGCGATCATGCTGGGTGTTTCCCGGAGCCATGCGCTGTTCCGTCCTGCCGCCGACGGTCTCTACCTGGTTGATCTTGACAGCACCAACGGCACGACGCTAAATGGCTGCGCCCTGATTCCCAACTACGAGTATCAGCTAAGCACCAATGATACCATCCTGATCGGCAGGCTCTCGTTCTCAATCTGGATTGTCGGCAAAGCGGTAATCAACAGCCCCACTGATGCGGCAATCAAGTTTCAGGATCCCCCCAAATAGCATCCAACAGGTTTTACAATCAGGGGAAAAGGGGCTTCAAGCCCTTTTCTGATCTTGCGCAGATCGTCATCAGTTGATGCTGGCACCCTCCAGGATGCGATCAATGACAAAGATTGGGATGGGCGACAACCTGCCTTTTACCATGATTGACGGCTGAGGAATAACCCCCACCCGGTCGCTGATTGCCTGGTAGGTCAGGTCGCCGATCAGGACTTCCTCCGGGTAAGCCATTTGCGCGATCTGCACGCCGATGTTGACGGCTTCGCCCAGCGCCGAATATTCAAGCCGTCCAGTAGAACCTGCGTAGCCGACAATTGCTCTGCCCGTATACACGCCGCAGGCATATGCCATCTTGCGGTGAGGATGGGATTCTGCAATCCCACTGTGATAATCCCTGACCCTGTCTTTTGCTTCGACGGCCGCTTTTGCCGCCAACCAGGCATGGTCGGGCTGCTTGAGGGGGGCATTGAATATGGCCACTATCTGCCCTCGCTCACGGCTGGCGATTGTGCCATTGAGCGCAAATATCGCGTCAGTGGCAATATCCATATAGGTGTTAATGGCGGCAATGACTTCTTCGGTGGCATGAGCCTCGGCGAAAGCATCCAGCCCTCTCAGCGCCAGGACAACCGCGGTCACGTCCTGCATCTGCCCGCCAAGCTCCAGGTCGCCGCGCTGGATGGCCTGCAGCGTCGATTTCGCAACCTCTGGCGTCACCCGGGACTCAAGCAGCCGCATGATCCGGCTGCGCTGCCGGTACTCCACGGAAAACCGGTAGGCGGTCACTGCGACATAGCTCAGGCCGATTGCCATGAAAGGATACAGGAGGCTGAGTATTACTCCCATGGAATCGATGAACAGGGTGGTGATGATGAAGTATCCGCTGATTTCCAGCAGGGTGAGCAGCAGGCCCAGCCATGGGCGGGTGGCCAGCAGCCCGGTCAGGGCTCCCAGCACCAGCACTACCAGCATTTCAACCCAGATTGGCGGCAGCGTGATAAACCGGCTTCCCCAGATTGTTTCGATCACGTTGGCCAGGATTTCAACGCCGTACATTGGGCGTCCCCGGCTGACCGGGGTAAGGTAGCGGTCAGGTTCTGCCGTGGCGGTGATTCCGATCAGCACAATTTTATCAGCAAGCGCCTCAGCCGGGACCCTTCCTTCCATCAAGTCCAGGTAGCTGAAGGTGCGGAAGGTTTCCCGGTCTTCAGCGGCGGGTGGCCCGGCATAGTGAATGAGCATCTCTCCAGCAGGGCCAACCGGGATCATACGCCCGGCTGCCTGGAGGCGCCTTCCCTCGCCGGTCGTCATGGGGGAGGTCTCCAGGCCAAGATACTGCTCGATGGCTGCCAGCGCAATGCTGGGGTACATTGTGCCGTCAATTTCGGCGAGGAGCGGGACGCTTCGCACATAGCCATCAACCGTGCTGTGCAGGATATTGGGCTGCCCCAGCGCTGCAGCCGCCTCGTGAAAGGCTGCGCCGGGCAGCACACCCCCACTGTAGCGCACATAGCCATCCTCAGTGTATGCGTCGCCCTGTCCCAGAACCGGCAGCACAACTGCCCCTGCCTGCCGGATCGACTCGGCAAGCAGTTCATCGTCGAGCGTGTCGGAGGCGAAGGTGATGTCCAGCAGGATCGACCGCGTCCCCGCAGCAGCCAGCGCGTCAATCAGGTCAGCGTGCAGGGAGCGGGGCCAGGCGTCCCAACGCCCGTAATACTCAAGCGCCTGGTCGTCGATGGCGATGAGGGTGACGATACCACTGGGCTGATAAGGCAGAAACAGCGCATCCCGCATCTGGATATCCCAACTGGCAAACCAGCCGAGGGCCATGAACAGCACCACAACCAGCGCACAGGCAATTCCGAGGCCCAATCGCAGCCAGGTGATCATGGTACGGTCCTGGAAAGCTCGTGTGCGCAGGGTATCAAAGGCCAGACCCAGGCGCGTTGAAACTGGCACGCTGCCGGGCAGGGTGCCGGCGGCTCGGCGGATGAGGCCCAGCGCATTGGATACCCGCTGCCTGCCGGTGGATTTCTCGGCGGCCAGGAGGGAGTTTACCGCCGCGATGCTGCGTGTCTGGCCGATCAGCCGGGCAGCATGGCGCGACAGGGCTGAGTCTTCCAGTGCCAGTTCTGCCAGCCGGGCGTCAACGTCCTCCCCAAAGGCAGTTTCCTGCCAGCGCCGGGGGTGGGGGGCACTCTGTTCAATGAGATCGAAGGCCAGGCCGCGCACCCTGTCGGGTGTATCCGGTTCGACAATCAGGTTGACCAGTCTGTCAAACAACTGCGGGGCTTGCTGGCACTGGATCAGGCTGCTGTCCCCGGCAATCACCATCAAGGCGCGCTCAATAAGCGGCATATCACGGCTCTCCAGGATGCGGGTGCACAGATCGACCCGGGCTGTCGGGTCTTCAAGCCGGCGCCACCAGTGCAGGGCATGATGGTCATACTGAAGTGCGCCCCGCAGCAGGTAAGCAACCTGCGCCGCGCTGACCGGAATACCAAGTTCCTCTGCCCGGCTGTATGAACTGTCAATGAACATATAATGGGTGTAGCTCAGGTCAAAGAAGGTTCCCGCCCTGTCCCAGTTCTGGATTCCCTGTTCAATCAGGGACAGGGAATCTTCGGCGCTGGCCTGCCATTGGGGCGCGTAGTGGGAGGTATCTGTCAGGTCGGGCGGCAGCGCGGCCAGCTCAATCAGATGGGCGTTTCCGGATTCGCGCAGCGAATCAAGGAGCAGGTCAAAAGCCCTGATCACGGTGGATGGGCGCTGCTCTGGCTGCGGCGCTGTCAGGCGGTTCAGGACGGTTGCCAGTGATGCGGGAAGCGTTGGGCCTGCGCCAGGGGGCGAGAGCAGCGCGGCGGTGTCCTGGATCTGCTGCAAAGCCAGCGTCACGGCGCCTTTCCAGGGCAGTTCACCGGTCAGCATCTCGTAGATCAGGATGCCCAGGCTGTAGATATCGGAGCGCGGCGTGATGGCTGCCATGGTATGCTGTTCGGGCGGCGCGTAGGGCGCCGTGCCATGGCCTGTGTGAAGCTGGACGGATAGCCCGGAAATATCCCGCGCAAGGCCAAAGTCGGTGAGATAAACCCGATTCTGCGTGTCCAGCAGGATGTTGCCGGATTTGAGGTCGCGGTGCACGACCCCGCGTGAGTGCGTGTAATCCAGCACGGCAATGATCTGGCGGGTGATCCGGAGCATTTCGGGAATCTGTAGCGGCCCGTTGTCGAGCAGTTCTTTCAACGACCCGGAGGAGATATAGCGGGTGACGAGGTAGCGGTGGCCTTTCAGCGCCCGGAATTCATACAGGGGCAGGATGCCCGGATGATCCAGGCTGGCGATGATCCGGGCCTCGCGCTCAAAGGTCTCGCGTGAGGTCAGGTCCTCGCCGGGCGTTTCATAAATGACCTTGATAGCGACAAGTTGCTCGCCGACGTTGTCCCAGCCCGACCAGATGGTGGCCTGCCCGCCGCGGCCTATTGGCTCAAGCAGAATATATTGTCCGAGTTGCTGTCCTGCTTCAAGTTGATCGAGCAGCCGGGTTGTTATCGCCATAGGTCCATCCTGGTGCGCGGGTGAGATGATCACAGTTGCCAATCGTGATACAATGATACATGATGTGCCGGTTTTTTTGAATGGCAGCCTGCCGCCGCTTTGGGTTGACGGAGGAAATTTCAGGCTGGTAGTCCGCAGGAGCAGCGCCTTTGGCCGATCAGGAAGCAAGCCAGTGGATCGTCCTGCTGGTTGATGATGACTATGAAAATCTCCTTGTCGCCAGACAGATGCTGGAGTTGTATGGCGCGCAGGTTCATACCGCCCGAAATGGCGTTGAAGGCCTGAAATTGCTGGAGCAGATCACACCGACCTTTGTGCTGCTCGACCTTTCAATGCCACAGCTGGATGGCTGGGAAATGCTCGAAGCCATCCGGGCACGCCCGGAAACAAAGTCGCTGCCCGTCTTCGCACTGACCGCCCATACAGGCCAGATCACCAAAGAGAAAGTCCGCGAGGCGGGGTTTGATGGCTTTATTGAGAAGCCGTTCTGGCTGAACACCTTCCTCACCGATATCAAACACTATCTGGATGAAGCCTGATTAAAAGGGGATATAACTGGCCGGGTTGTCCGGGATGTGGTTCCAGCGCATCTCGAAGTGGAGGTGTGGGCCGGTGCTCCAGCCGGTCGATCCCATCAGCCCGATTTGCTGCCCCTGGAAGATACCCTGCCCACAGTAGACGCTCACTTCGCTCAGGTGGGCGTAATAGGTTGTCCACCCGCCGTGATCGAGCACCACTAACTGGCCGTAGCCCCAGCTTTCATTGACCCAACCGGCGAAAATCACCACCCCGTTGTCGGCAGCCACAATGGGTGTCCCGGTGTTGTTGGCCAGGTCGATACCAGAATGGAAGCCATCAAAAACAGAGGTGATGAGATAGCCGCCTGGCACCGGGTTCACCCAGGTGCCGGTTCCCCGCCCTCCGGGCACAGTCCCGCACGAGCCAGGCATATTGGGCATGAAAGCCTGCACCACCCGTCCCGATGCATCACGTGTTTCCAGGATGGGTGAGCGCCAGTCTGCCATGGGGCCGGTACCGCCGGGAACTACGATCTGCGTTCCCCAGTTTGGGATGGAACCGGGTGTCAGGCCTGCCAGGTCATTGTAAGACGAGTCGATGATTCTCTCCACATCGACCAGGTAATTGTCGGCGATCCATTGCAGGGTCTGGATGCCGTCGGCCACGTGGTAAACACCATCCACCGGCAGGATATACAGGTCCATGCCGGTTCTCAGCATATGAACATCCCCGCCCAGCGTGTTGATATTGCCCCAGTAGATGGTGCTGCGATCCAGGTAAAACCTGCTGGCAATACCGGAGACGGTATCGCCCGGCTGGACGGTGTAGGTAATCACCTGAGTGGGTGGCCGGTCGGGAATCACGGTGTAGGGGATCAGATCCCTGTTCAGGATGATTTGTTCCAGCGACCCGCCTGTGAGGGCAGTTATGCTGCTGCCTGCGATGGGAGTGCTGTTTGTGCCTGGCTGTGTGGTTGGCGTATCAATGAGGCTGCCAGCGCCATGCAGCGACAGCCTGCGGGTCAGCCCGGACAGCAGCAGGATCAGCCCGACCACAGCGATCAATATGGCAAGCGGTGTCAGGGCCTGCCGGAACAGGCGGGCAGCCGTCTGCCAGGTGGTATCAGGTTGGATGGGCTCCTGCGCATTTTCCATAGGTCAGCTTTTCTGACAGGGGCTACCGCCCGGCAGGGGACAGCAGCTTCTGTCACCCTGAATGGTAGCGGGCTGTCCGGTTCCCGTCAACAATTCAAACAGGGCTGTTACCCTCCGCCATACCAACCTGCTGCGCCTGTTAGCGGGTATTCCCATTCCCTGAACAGGGCCGGGAAGCCGCCAGTTTGTGCTGGTATCCACTGGCGTTAAAATAACAGGACAGGTATCCCAAAGCTGGCCTTGTCTCTGAATCGTATCTATACACCGTCAGGAATCAATGTTATGCGCCTTTTGACCTTGTTGCGTTCACCCAAAACCATTCGGATCGTCCTGCTGGTGCTTGTTGGCGTGGGGCTGATCGTGTCGATGTTCGTGAGTCCGGGGCGGCACCCTGCACAGGCGCAGGTGGGGCCGTCCAGCGTGACCGGTATGGTGGTTGATACACAGGGGCAGGGCGTGTGCGAAGCGGAGGTTGAGCTCTTTGCCAATGGTTCAGACGAACCGCTGGATTCCACGACTACCTACTGCGAGGATGGGGTATTTGTCCTGTCTGTGGACGAAACAGAAGACATCCAATCGCTGGGCCTGCATATCCGCCACCCCCATTTTGAGCCGGCAAGCTGGGAAGCAACGCGCAGCGAGGTGGCGCGGATCAACGCCGGGCAGGCGCTGCGTTTGCCTGCTTTTACACTGGATCGCCGCATCCGTGCTGGCTTCTGGGTAGCCACCGGCACATTTGTGCTGGTGCTCCTGCTCATTGCGCTGGAGAAGCTGCACAATACGCTGGCAGCGTTGATGGGAGTGGGGATTGTGCTGGTCGCCAGCGCAGTTGGTGCTTTTGTCCCCGGCCTGTATATTTTTGGCTTTCACCATGCCCTGTCTTACGTGGACTTTGAGGTGATCTTTCTGGTGATGGGTATGATGATTGTCATCGCTGCCATCGAGGAAACAGGTGTTTTCCAGTGGGTGACTTACCAGGCTTACCGGCTCTCTGGCGGGCGGGTATGGCTGCTGATAACCATTCTGATGTTCATCACCGCCATTGCCAGTGCGCTGCTGGACAACGTGACGACCATGCTGCTGATGGCGCCGCTTACTATCCAGATTGCGCTTGCACTGGGTGTGAGGCCGATCTCGCTGCTGATCCCGGAGGTACTGGCTTCAAACGTGGGCGGAATCGCCACCCTGATCGGCACGCCGACCAACATCCTGATCGGGTCATACGCGGGCCTGGGTTTCACTGATTTCGTCGCCAACCTGACGCCGGGCGTGCTGCTGGCCCAGCTGGCGCTGATTGGGTTTGTTATCCTGCGCTATGGCAAACGCTGGGCGGCAACCACCGGGGGCGAACTATCGGAAGCACTGCTTGACCGCCTGGAAGAAGCCGGGAAGATCAGGGAACCGGTGAAGCTGCGCAAGGCTGGCGTTGTTTTTGGCGTGATGATTGCTGCTTTTGTGCTGGGTGAGAATATCCACATGGCCCCGGCGGTGGTGGCGATTGTTGGCGCGGTGCTCATGCTGCTCTGGGTGTCCCCGGATATCGAAACCATGATGCAGCTGGTGGACTGGACGACGCTGATGTTTTTCATCGCGCTGTTTATCCTGGTCGGTGCCATCCAGGAGGTGGGCCTGCTGAGCGTGATTGCTGGCGGCATTATCCGGGTGGTTGGCGACAGCCTGTGGGGTGCGGTTCTCATCCTGATCTGGTCGGCGGCGATTCTCTCTGGCCTGGTTGCCAATATCCCTTTTACTGCGGCTATGCTCCCGGTGGTCGGCTATCTCACCCGGACGATACCGGGTGCCGATAACATGGTTTTGTTCTATGGCCTCTCAGTTGGCGCGGCGATGGGCGGCAACTCCTCGCTGATTGGCGCCTCTGCCAATATGGTGACCGCCGGGATCGCCGAGCGGGCGGGATACCGGATCACCTATATGGAATTCCTCAGGGTGGGGCTGCCTGCCACGCTGCTCACCGTGGCAATTGGCACCGGCTGGCTGCTGCTGCATTTCCACGTTTTCGCGCGTTGATCCCGAATACCAGCCAGGTTTTACGCCACAAGGCTTCTGTCTGGTTATAATTGCTGCCTGTTGACTCGCCTGTTCGGCTGATGAAGCGGTTTTGATCCATATACCCTTATGCATTTCTGCAGGAAATAATACGATGCGCTTATTTATCCTGTTACGCTCACCGCGAACCATTCGCCTATTCCTGTTCATCATCCTCGGCGCAGCCCTGATCGTCTCCGTGCTGCGAGATACCGGTCAGCGCGTGGCGCTGGCCCAGACAGAAACGGGCAGCGTGACCGGCACGGTGATCGATGTGCAGGGGCAGGGTGTCTGCGAGGCAGAGGTTGAGCTGTTTACCAATAATTCAGACGAACCGCTGGACTCCACGACTACTTATTGCGAAGACGGCGTGTTTGTCCTCTCCCTGAAGGAGGTGGAAGCTATCCAGTCGCTGAGACTGCATATCAGCCACCCTCATTTTGAGTGGGCCGACTGGGAGGCAACACGCAATGACGTGGCGCTGATCAACGCAGGGCATACCCTGGCGCTGGGTGAAATCGTGCTGGATCGCCACATTGGGGTGGCCTTCTGGATTGCAACGGCTACCTTTGTGCTGGTGCTTCTGCTCATTGCGCTGGAGAAGCTGCACAATACGCTGGCAGCGTTGATGGGAGTGGGGATTGTGCTGGTCACCAGCGCGGTTGGGACATTTATTCCCAGCCTGTATATTTTTGGCTTTGAGCACGCGCTTTCCTACGTTGACTTTGAGGTGGTGTTCCTGGTGATGGGCATGATGATTGTCATCGCCGCCATCGAGGGAACGGGTGTCTTCCAGTGGGTGACCTACCAGGCTTACCGGCTCTCCGGGGGCCGGGTGTGGCTGCTGGTGATCATTTTGATGTTTATCACTGCTATTGCCAGTGCGCTGCTGGATAATGTGACCACCATGCTGCTGATGGCGCCGCTCACCATCCAGATCGCGCTGGCGCTGGGGGTGAACCCGGTTTCGCTGCTGATCCCGGAGGTGCTGGCGTCAAACGTGGGCGGCATTGCCACCCTGATCGGCACGCCGACCAACATCCTGATCGGGTCATACGCGGGCCTGGGCTTTAATGATTTTGTGATGAACCTGACGCCGGGCGTCCTGCTGGCCCAGCTGGTGCTGATCGCCTTTATCATCCTGCGCTATGGGAAACGCTGGTCGGCTGCGACTGGTGGTGGCCTGTCGGAAGCGCTGCTCAACCGGCTGGCTGAGGCAGGGAAGATCAGAGAACCGGTGAAACTGCGTAAAGCTAGCATCGTGTTCGCGGTGACGATTCTTGGTTTTGTGCTGGGCGAGAATATTCACCTGGCCCCGGCGGTGGTGGCGATTGTCGGCGCGGTGCTTATGCTGCTCTGGGTGGCCCCGGATATCGAGACCATGATGAAGCTCGTGGACTGGACGACGCTGATGTTTTTCATCGCGTTGTTCATCCTGGTCGGGGCTATCCAGGAGGTAGGCCTGCTGAGCGTGGTCGCCGGGGGCATCAGCCAGGTGGTCGGCGACAGTCTGTGGGGCGCAGCCCTCATGGTGATCTGGTCAGCGGCGCTGCTTTCCGGCTTGATTGACAATATCCCCTTCGCTGCCGCCATGCTGCCGGTGGTGGGTTACCTCACCCGGACAATTCCCGGCGCGGATAATATGCTGCTGTTCTACTGTCTGTCAGTTGGCGCGGCGATGGGTGGTAACACCACGCTGATCGGCGCCTCCGCCAACCTGGTGACCGCCGGGATCGCTGAACGGGCAGGCTATAAGATCAGCTATATGAATTTCCTTAAAGTGGGCGTTCCCGCCACGCTGCTCACCGTGGCAGTCGGTACCGGCTGGCTGCTGCTGCACTTCCACGTTTTGGCCCGCTAAACCGGGCACTTCGGGTATCTGGGAACCGGCCTTTGCGCCGGTTCTTCGTTGTATTTCGCCTTATGGTTTATAATTTATGTTAAGAGAATGTTAAGAACTGGGCGCAGCAGGGTATTCCTGAGCGCAGTAGAAAGCGTTTTTTTATGCTTGAGGCTATCGAGCAGGCCATTAAAACTCACGATAAATATCAGGTTGAAGTGAAGCTGGATTATGAACTGCTGAATAGCAGGAAAACCCGCTACAGAGTGTCGACCTATATCTTCATTCCTCCCACACTTGGGGTGACACCCAATACCTACTCAAAGCATGACTTCTACCGTGACACGCAAAACTATATCCGGTTCAAAACACCGGAGATGATCCTGCGCGACCTTACAGAGCATTCCTCCTCGCCGCTTGTGACCATTGGGGAACGGGTGGCTCAGGAAGGGTGGGCGTCGGATGCCAGAACACAGAAAGTTCTGGTGAACAGCTTTAAACTGCTGGCTGCCATCCTTAAGAGCTCACTGCGCGAGCACATGAACCTGGTCTACCGGCGTATTGAGGAAACTGAGCCGGAGGGCAAAGTGCATCGCCTGTTAAGCAGCCTTCTTGAGGAGTTTATCCAGGAAAGCGGCAAAATCACCCGGATGTATCGTGGGTTTTTCCCGACCTTCAACCTTCCCAACGTGGATGAACGGGTATTTGCTGCCTTTAAGTTCACCGATGAATCGATCAGCCTGCTGATCGAAGAGAGCGCGACCGAGCTTTACCAGATTGTGGACGAGAATCTCGGTAAAAAGGAGCAGAAACCTGAGTTCAAAGAGGCGCTTGCTAAACTGATCGAATCTGAAATCCAGTACCGGAAATCACTGGGGTATCGATCCATTATCAAAAACAGTGGTGAACACAACAATGAGGAATTTGCCTATCGCACTTCTGCCCTGAAGAAATACGCATCCAGCGTGCTTGTCCTGGCAACCCAACGTCGCATTGAAGGGGTTGGGCTTCAGCATATTGTCTTTGCGGCGGCGGCAGGCATATCGATGTTATTCGCCACCGGGGCTGCGTTTTATTTCCAGCAGCGCCTGGGGAATTTCACCATTCCCCTGCTGGTTGCGCTGGTGATTGGGTATATGTTTAAAGACCGGATCAAGGAAATCGGGCGCGGTATGTTCTCAACCTATCTGTCCCATCACCTGCCCGATCACCGGATCATCATTCGCGCGGCAGAAAGTCGGGTGAAGCTGGGGGTCCTGAAGCAGAAAGTCGCGTTTGTAGCCGAAAAAGATGTCCCCAATGGCGTGTTAAAACGTCGAAACCGTGACCCGCTGGCAGCACTCGAAAGCGAGGGCTACGAGGACTATATTCTGCTGCACTCAAAAGAGATTGTGCTCTACAAAAAGGCGTTCCAGCGTGTCTTTCCGGGGATGCCGCAGCTCAGCGGCATCAACGATATTACCCGCTATGATATCCGCGTGTACCTGCGCAAAATGGGCGACCCATATCAGCAGCGAGATACCCTGGTTGATGACAGGGTTGTACCTGTTGACTTACATCGGATTTATCGGCTTCCCTTCATATCCAAATACCAGTCAGTAGGACCGGGCAGTGATAAGCTGTATGGTTTTATCCTCCTGACACTTGACCGGGACGGCATCCAGCGAGTTGAGCACAGGTCGATCTGACCCTTCGGGCTGATCTTTTTTGATTACAATTCCCT
>JAFGNO010000039.1 GCA_016926985.1 Anaerolineae bacterium | reverse complement strand
TCAAAATCCTGAGGCAGTGATGGCGGTCTTAACCGCCGATCACTTTATTGGCAATGAAGACACATTTCGCCATGTGCTGGCTGCTGCTTATAAGGTGGCATCTACTGACGGAGTGGTAACGCTGGGCATCGAGCCGGATCATCCATCGACGGGTTTTGGCTATATTGAGCGCGGTTCACTGGCACACAAGGTTGGTGAAACGGCAGTCTATGAGTTGAAACAGTTTCACGAAAAACCAGATCGGGCCGTGGCCGAACGCTATATTCAGAGCGGCATTTACAGCTGGAACAGCGGTATGTTTATCTGGCAGGTGGGGCGGGTTATGGAGGAGTTCCGCCTTCATTCACCGGATATCCACGGCATTCTGTGCCGAATTGAGGACACGCTGGGCACGCCACGCTATGCGTCCGTGCTGGAACAGGAATGGCCAAAGATACAGCGAACCACCATCGACTATGCGCTGCTGGAACATATCAAATCTGACATCTATGTGATCCCGGTCGAAATGGGCTGGCAGGACATCGGCAACTTCAGCACCCTCTATGATATTCTGGCCGGAAGCGACGGAGCCAACATCAGCCAGTGCCAGCAACCGGTGATCCAGATTGACACCAGAGGTACACTGATTATCAGCAAGCGGCTCGTAGCTGCGGTTGGTGTTGCTGATCTGGTAATCGTAGATACAGATGATGCCCTGCTGGTAACAACGCGAGCGCACGCTCAAGAAGTCAAAACCATTGTTGAGGAATTAAAGAAGAGGAATCTGGATAGCTATTTATGAGTGATGAACTTGTCGTATATTGCATGAGATGCAAAACCAATCGAGTGATGGTCGATCCGGTTGTCATGGTGACGCCTGGCCAGCGGCCTGCCACCAAAGGGAAATGCCCCGTCTGCGGGACAGTTCTCATTAAGATGGGTGAAGGATCAGAGCAGGCAGGTATGAAAAAGGCCACACCTGCCCCAGCAGAGAATAAAGCTCCTCTGCACACCTCCCCCCCAAAAAAGCAGGCCCGGAAGGGGAAACTGGTAATCGTCGAATCTCCCGCCAAGGTGCGCACCATTGAAAACTACCTGGGAAAGGGCTTCAAAGTCAAAGCCTCGATTGGGCATGTGCGTGACCTGATGAAATCCCGGCTCGCCATTGATGTCGAGCATGATTTCGCGCCGTCTTATAGCATTCCCCGCGACAAAGAAGACATTGTCCAGGCTCTGCAAAAGACGGCAGACTCAGCTGCGGAGATCTATCTGGCTACCGACCCAGACCGTGAGGGAGAGGCCATTGCCTGGCACCTGATCCATGCGGCGAATATGGATGAAGAGCGAGTGCGCCGGGTGGTGTTCTATGAGATTACCAAAGACGCTGTCCTTAACGCATTCAACGAGACACGCGCCATCGATATGAATCTGGTCAATGCCCAGCAAGCCAGGCGTATCCTGGATCGCCTGGTTGGCTACGAGCTGAGTCCCCTGCTGTGGCAGAAAATCCGCCCAAAGCTCTCCGCGGGGCGGGTGCAGTCGGTAGCCGTCCGACTGATCGTTGAGCGGGAGCGTGAGATCGAGCAGTTTGTCTCAGAAGAGTACTGGACAATTGATGCCGAGCTTGCACGCACCGATGACCGCGCGGTGGAAGGCCGGATCAGTTTCCTTGCGCGCCTGCACCGGATCAACGACCAGGAAGTCAGCCTGCGCTCTGAAGAGGACGTGAGGCCAGTGCTGGATGAACTGGAGAAGTCGGAATATATCGTCAGTTCAATCAAAAGGGGAACACGTCGCCGGAAACCCTCTGCTCCCTTCACAACCAGCACGCTTCAGCAGGAGGCTTCGCGTCGGTTGAACTTCACGGCGACCCGGACCATGCGATATGCTCAGCAATTGTACGAGGGCGTGGATATCGGGGAGGGTGGCGAAGTAGGCCTGATCACGTACATGCGTACGGACAGCACCAATGTCTCCAAACAGGCTCAGGAGGAGGCGCGTGTCTATATCGAGAATCACTTCGGGCCGGAATACCTGCCATCCAAGCCCCATTCCTACGGGAAGAAAGCAAAAAGAGCACAAGAAGCACACGAAGCAATCCGTCCCACCAGTGTCTCCCGCACACCTGAATCGCTTAAACCATACCTGGATCGTCATCAGTTGCGACTCTATACCGTGATCTGGCAGCGTTTTCTTGCAAGCCAGATGGCAGCGGCGGTATACGATACCATCCGGGTCGACGCTACTGCCGGTCTCCCCGAAATCCCGGTAACCAGCCACCCCTATCTTTTCCGTGCGAGTGGGGCTATTCTTAAATTTCCTGGATTTCTGGCTATCTATGAGGATGGGGCCAGCGAGAATTCAAGTGAGGAAGATGACCTTAACCGGATATTCCCCAAACTTGAGAAGAACAATTTGCTTGACTTGTTGGGTCTTTTCCCGGAGCAGCATTTCACCCAGCCACCCGGTCGGTTTTCTGAAGCCACTCTGGTTGCATCACTGGAAGAGCATGGCATTGGACGTCCCAGCACCTATGCGCCGATCCTGAATACCATCCAGAAGCGTGGATATGTTCACCGGGAAGGGAAGCAGCTTCACCCCACAGAGGTTGGCATCGCTGTAAACGACCTGCTGGTGGGATACTTCCCGGAAATCGTTGATGTCAGGTTTACAGCTCGTATGGAAGATCAACTGGATGGTATTGCCAGTGATGGCAAAGATTGGGTCCCGGTTATCCGGGAGTTCTACGAGCCGTTTAAAAAAGAAGTGGAGCATGCCCGTGAGCATGCCCCAAATATACAGCTTGATAGCGACCGGGTAGGGAGAAACTGTCCGGAATGCGGGCACGAGTTGATGGTTCGCTGGGGGCGGTATGGCAAGTTTGTCGGCTGCTCAGATTTCCCCAACTGCCGGTACACCGAACCCTGGCTGGACAAGATCGGCATACCCTGTCCGGAATGTGGCGCCGAGATTGTTAAACGAAAGACCAGGCGAGGCAGGACATTCTATGGTTGTTCAGCATACCCGGATTGCGAATGGAAAAGCTGGAAGCCGCCTTTATCGACCCCCTGCCCATCCTGCGGCGGATTGCTTGTGCAGCAAAGCAAGGAGTGGGCTCAGTGCATAAACTGCCAGACCAGGAGCGCCATTGCAGATTTGCCCACGACCGAACAGGCGGGGCAGGAATAGAAACCAGTCCTATTATGGATGCCAGACATCTCACTTGTGCATGTTTCTTCTTGGAGTAAAATTAAATTGCTTCCACTGTTCCTGCCAGACTGGCAAAATGGAGCAGTAACCATTAATCAATGCAAGGAAAGGTCACCGCATTATGGCCGAACAGCTTTCAAAGCTCAGAAACTCAATTATCCTGGTTATTGTCCTTATTGTTGGGGCCGTGCTTGGTTATATATGGGGATTATCCTCTGTTGAAATCGCCGACCTTGGCCTATGGCAGCTTCAGACAGGCTACCAGGCGCTGTATCTTCAGGCAGTAGCAGATGCATACCAGGCAGATGCAAATGATGTGCTGGCTGCTGACCGTATGTCCTATCTGTGTCAGGAAGAGGGTCGGCTGAACGAGGTTTTTGACAGAGCCGTCGAAATCTACGGGGCCAACCCACAGAAAGACGCCAACCTCGACCAGTTGAGGACGCTGTATAACAGCGGCTTTGTGGTTCAGAACGCGGATGCCGGAGTGTGCAGCTTCAGGCCTATAGGATTGGGACCGAGCATTGGGCGCCTGGCCTGGCTCCCGCTTCTGTTCATCATCATCGGTTTGCTGGCCTATGGGTACCTGACCGGTCAGGCTGAACCCAGCGCGCTTGCTCGAACAAGTGCAGTGGTAGCAGAAGAGAAGGAAAAAGAGAAGAAACCAGGGCCCCCACCAGGGCAGGCAGAAGTAACTCGCCCGGGTCGCCCTTCGCTGCCATTAGGACTGGGGCGCAAGAAAAAAGAAGAGGACACAGTACCCCGGAGTGCTGCATCTGCTGGCGCCGTGCTTTCTAAAGAAGCGGAGAAAACCGACTTTGAGGCTGTCGGCAAAGAACCGCCCATTGTCCAATTTATGACCACCTATTTACATGGTGACGATCTGTATGATGACTCGTTCAGTATTGAGACCTCATCTGGAGAGTTCCTTGGCGAAACCGGGGTCGGCATCTCTGAGGTGATCAGTTCCACCGGAGAAGCCAAGAGCGTTACTGCCCTGGAAGTCTGGCTGTTTGATAAAAACGATATCCGGACAGTGACCAAGGTCTTAATGAGCGATCACGCCTTCAATGATGACGCTATTCGCGCCAAGCTGGCCCCCAAAGGTGAAGCTGCAAAACTGGCGACGAATGCAAAATTCCTGCTTGAAACAGCTACACTGCGAGTTCAGGCTCGGATTGTGGATACTGCCTACAAAACCGATGCCATGCCGCCTAACGGGGTCATCGGGCGCGTGACAATAGAGCTTGCCGCCTGGAAGCGAGAAGCCGGTAGCAGCGGCGGAGCGCCGGGACTGCCCGGCTCAGGCAGTACACCTCCATCCGGCCTGCCGCCGCTTCCCGGAAGCGGAGCATAAGTTACAAAAACAAGGCCCCGGAAAAACTACCGGGGCCTTGTTTTTGTGGGGGCGCTTCAACGCTCACTGAATGTCAAGCACCTTGAATTTCAAGATACCAGCGGGCGCCTTGACGGTTACGCAATCCCCGACTTTTGCGCCAGCAATGGCCTCACCCAGTGGCGATTCAATAGAGATTTTCCCTTCGCGGGGATTGGCTTCAACCATCCCCACAATCAGGAAAACTTCTGGTTCCTCTTCATTTTCCTCAAGCACAGTAACCCGACAGCCCAGTTGAACAGTATCGCATGCCTGGCCCTCCTCAATAATGACCGCTCCGCGTATCATCGCCTGAAGCTGTTGTATGCGGCCCTCCAAGAATCCCTGAGCCTCTTTAGCCGTTGTATATTCAGCATTCTCAGAAAGATCCCCCAACTCAATGGCGGCCTTCAGCCGGGCCGCCAGTGCAAGCCGCTCAACTTCAGTTTTTTGCTTGTATTCCGCTTTCAGCTTTTCCAGCGCAGCGGCAGTCATGGGATAAGTGGGGAGATCATTCATAATAAAACTTCCTGTTGTGGGTTTAGAGTAAACCTTCCAGCAAATTGACACGCATCACCCGATGCTCAATATCAATGCTCAGGATCACCTCCGGAATAGCCGGGATCAGGATTTCTTTCCCTTCGGGCGAGGTGATGATATAGACATCGTTGGCACCGGTTTCCAGGATATCGGTCAGGTGACCGAGCAGGCTGTTGTCCGAAGTGAGTACCTGGATACCTTGGAGCTGGTAAATATAGAACTCACCGTCCTCCAGCGGAACAGCATCCCTGATATGCACATATACCAGCAGATCGCGGAGTACCTCCGCCTGATTGCGGTTGGTAATTTTTGCAAACCGAATCAACATACCTTTGGAATGATGGCGGATTTCTTCCACGTGATATGGGACATAATCGGGGCCAAGATAGAGAATATCCCTTTCCAGAAGACGCTCAGGGTACTGCGTGATGGCCTTCATGGCGACTTCTCCACGAATGCCATGTGGACGAACAATATGTCCCACAACTAAAAACTCAGGCTCAGGGACACCCGATTCTGAGCCTGAGTTGCGATCATCGGTCGCGTGTGATGAGGATTGGTCCATACCCATATCTGTCAGAC
>JAFGNO010000231.1 GCA_016926985.1 Anaerolineae bacterium | reverse complement strand
GCTCCGGTTTCAAGCGTTTCCATCGTGAGGATCAAATCCTCAACAACAGCAGGCGGCACGCAGGTTCCCGGCGTTTCCACGTTGACCAGTAGAGTCAGCCCTTCCAGCCCGCCCTTGACGGAGGCTACCTGGTATTGGAATTCTCCCAGGCCGGGCAGTGGTGTATCAACGTAGCCGGTCTCGTTTGCTGCTACGCTCCCGATTAAAGTCAGGACGGGCGGGTCAAGCCTATAGATATTATATGATTCCTCATCCGGTGCATCTGTCCAACTCAGCGTTGCCGAGGTGCAATCTGCGGTGATCGTCAGGTCGGTCGGAGGGGACGGTGCGCCGGGTATCGGATCAGGCGGCGGTTCGGCGGGCGGTGGTTCGGCGGGCGGCAGTGGCACCTCGACCTCGGTATCGGGTGGCAGCGGCGCATCGGGATCGGTTGGCAGGTCAGGGTTTGCTTCGAAGATTTCTTCCGGTGATACCCCTGCCGCTTCTGCGATATCCTTGACGGTGGCCGATTCCGGGCCGATCTTGATTGTTGTGCTGTCAACGATCTGATCCACCACCGTTATCGAGACCGCCATCGAATCGACCACGCCACCCTCGGTTGGATAGGCGCGGGCAATCAGGGTATGTCGCCCGGTGGTCAGCGGAGTCCATGATTCTGCAAAAATCATGGGGCTGGAGCCGTTCTGTAATGTGCTGTCCTGGGCAGCAACCAGTGCACCGTCGGCATACAACTCGACGCGTTTCACGCCGGAAGTGTGCGAGGCAGCTACCTGTACAGCCTCCGGTACATTGAGTGCTACCACTTCGTCTGTGGCAGGCATATTGATCGTGACATAGGAGCTAAGTGCAACGGTGGCGGGTTTCGCCAGCAGCAAATAACCTGCCAGGATCACGACAAGGCAGATCATAGCTGCCCCCATCCCTCCGAGAATTAACCCCGTTGGCAGTTTTCTTTGCCGGGGACGAGGTCTCTGGACTCGCTGGTGCTGTACTGTTTGCATAGTCTGCCCTTTCTTTATTACGACTACAACCAATTACGACAATCATGTTGAAAGCAGTAGATTGGTTTAGATGGTTTATGGGCAATGGTTGGGGGTGCGATGTAATACTTAACCAATCATTTGAAACAGCTAAGTATAAAAAGACGCGTAGACAAAATGTGAGGTAGGAGAGAGCGCCTGGATTCAGTATACAACAGATTAATTCATCGGGCTGGCAAATATAGCCCTGTTTACAGGTAACAGTACCAAAGCACTATCTGCTGCTCATGGTGGGGATTAGGGCAGGCTGCCCCGAAAAAGTGGCCCGGCATCGGGCCGAAGGTACGCCATCAGAACGCGACGTGGAAATTACCCTGACGACTGGGGATAAAAAAGGGTGCGTTGGACGCCCCCAATAGTAGGTTCATGGTCGATCATATGTGGTGACTGACTTGCGTAATGCCACCACCCGCCTACCGGTTTTTCAATTTGAATTTAACAGCGTCAAGCTGCGCTTCTGGCTACTCGCCGAAGTTGCTGTTGATCAGTTCCTGGAGCGCCTCAATAGCCTCCGCTGCATCTTCTCCTTCGGCTTTCAATTCAATAAGGTGTCCCTGCTTGACAGCCAGTGACATCACATCCAGCATACTTTTTGCATTCTTGAAAGGCGTATCACGGGTAACATTGCGCACCCGGATATCGGCTTCATAGGCACCGGCAGTTTGCAAAAACAACGCGGCGGGACGTAGGTGGAGGCCAGCCGCGTGCCGGACTTCAATCTCAGTGGTTGCTGCGCTCATGATCTCTGCCTTTCTATTGCAATTTATTCATAGTGCTGGCAGCTTCGGCGGCGGCATTAACCGCTTCCAGATCGTTGCCAATTGAAGCCTGCGCTGCGGCGATAACCGCCCCTTCGACCAGCGGAGCATTGCTGAGCAGGATGCGCTTCTGATCCGCTTCGGGCAGCATTTCGATGGCTGCCTGGGTGCTCAGCACGGCGCTGCCCAGGTCGGCCAGAACCAGAACACCCTCTGGATTGCTGGCTTCTAATAGTGCCTGATAAATCCGTTCGGCATTGGTGCCGATGGCCGGGCTATCATCCACGCCACCAGCAGGTATGATTTTGACTCTCCCCTGAGTCATTTCACTGGCAAGGTCCTTCACACCTTCCGCGATCAGGGGGCTATGGGAGACGATGACAATACCGATCATATTTGACCTTTCTAGTTTTGTGATTGTTTATTGGGGCATTCTCGTCCCAATTCTGCAATATTTTTTACACATCCGATTTTCCTCCCCACTACGACAGGCAAGCAATAGGGTGGTTTACGTTGGTAAGCATTGTGGGCAGCCTTCGACGTTGGTGACTGCCACGTCAATATCAGGTTGGTCATAAGCAGCTTCGGTCAGGATAAACTGCACTGAGCCACAATGCATACAGGCCGACCAACCTGCGCGATCTGGATTGTAGGTGGCGGCCTGAGAGAGTGGGACGGCTTCAACCCCCATCCGCCAACGGGCATTGGTTATCAATCTGGGACAGTTACAAGCCCTTAGTTTTGTAACGTACAATCCAAAATCCTGGCAGTGCCGCATTAACAGCACGGCAGCATCTAACTGTTTTGGAAAAGGCCATTCTCGTGCATCGGCAATAACAACTTGAATGCCATCCAGATTTTCTCGACAGCGTCTTACGATATTTGCCTGGCACTCTACTGCGATTACGCTACAGTCTTTCCTGACCAGCATCCGGGCAAAGCGCAGGTCACCCGCACCAATGTCCAATACTAGCGATCCGGGTTGGATCAAACTCAAGGCTTCTTGATAGGTGCCATCATCATAGACCGCCCACAAAGAATCCCACCGGTAAGTTTGATCCATGTGCCGCCTTTCTAACCTGATCGACGGCTATGAGCGCCGGACAGTTCGGTTGACCAGGTAGTTCAACCCAAAGATCGCCCAGATGCTCGCACCTGCGCCCAGGCCCCACAGCAATGCGCCTCCAAGACCTTCAGTGGGAAGCAACTGCCAGAACATATAACCGGCCAGCAGCACACTGACAATTGCGATCACGATCAGGCCGGTACGGGGCTTGATCCAGGCTTCCCTGGGGAGCCCTGCTCCCTGGTTGTTTTTTTCCGTCTTGCTGTTTGACTTGTTTTTACCCATTGTTACCATCCTAGCTCTAGATACGGTCAGTTTCCCGCCAGTGACTGTAAGGTCAGGGCTAACCATATCCCATAAGCCAGGATAAGTACACCCAGGATGCTCAAGCCAATGTTTGTAAGCTGTAGGAGACCTTTGCCGGGCTCAAGATCGATAATTATAGCCCGCAATCCTAACATTGCATGTATTGTAACCACAAGCAGGAAAATAATTTCAATCGCAAAGATTAATGGGTTGCTGATATAGGCCAGCACATCGGTGTAAGTCCGCAGACCACCCTCCACGACAAAGTGATGGGCGAACATGTGCAGCCCCAACACCAATATCAGGAGCGCCCCGCTTATGGCTTGTAGCAGCCACCAGAAACCGCCACCTGCTGTCCCGCTGTCTTCAGGTATCTGATTTTCCATGATCGCCCTCCTAGATGGTGAATACCATAACGGCACTGATGACCAGCGCGACTAACGCTATGACCATTAATATCCAGAACAGGGTTTTATGGCTGCGTACTCCAATACCCATTCCAACCAGGGCAACCCGGATACCGTTCAGCCCATGAAAGAGGATACCAAAGATCAGCACCACATCCATCAACAGGAAGAGTGGATGGCGGGCCAGGGTAATAAATTTATCCCAACCAGCTTCTCCTTGCAGCAATATGCTTAATACGACAAGGTGCAGGAGTAGGTAAACGACGAGGCCCAAACCGGTCAGGCGGTTGAGGGCAAAAGCCCAGCTTCCCACCCGCCGCTTACGTACATCAAACCAGGCCATCAGCGGGTTCCGGGGTCGGGCGGTATCCTTAACAGGTTTTTGAATGTGTTCCATGTTTCCTAGCTCCCTTGCTTCGCCGGGCTAAAGAAGCGCAGTACTCTTTGCCGGATCAGTTCGCGGCGCAGCGACATGATCGAACCTGCCGGGTCAACGTCGGATGGGCAGACTTCGCTGCATTCAAAGGCCACATGACAACGCCAGCAGCCGTGTTCGTTGTTAACCCAGTCCAGGATTGAAGCAGTTTCCTGGCCTCGTGACTCCTCCACCACGCGCCAGCCCGCTGCCATGGCTGCCGGGCCCAGGTAAGCCAAATCGCTGCCTGCCACCGGACAGGCCGAAACACAGATGCCACATTCCAGGCAGTTCTCAAAGCGAGTATACGCCTCGATTCCATCCGGTGTTGCAGCCTCTGGATTGAACTCACTTGACCGGATATAGGGCATATCCGGCGCATTGTATTTGGCGAAAAAGGGGTCCATATCGACCACCAGGTCGCCAATCAAGGGCAGGTTGTCCAAAGGTGCGACGGTGACCACCGGCGTGCCCAGCTCTAACACCTTGACCACGCAGGCCAGTTGTTCCTGTCCATTGATTTTCATACCGCAGGTACCACACGAGGCATGATGGCAGGAGTGGCGCAGCATCAATGAAGAGTTATGCTCGCGGCGGATGTCTTGAAGCGCAATTAAGACAGTAGTGTTGTGGTCGCACTTAACCTGGTACGTTTCCTCATGTGGAGCAGGATCGCCCTGCTTATACTCTTGAATGCGGAAAGTGATGGTTTTCTCAGGCATAGTGAAATCCTCTCCCTTAGAGCTGGTAGTAGGCGTTGTGCGGAAGCAGCACAGTTTCACGGGTGCGGCAGGGAGCCTC
>JAFGNO010000038.1 GCA_016926985.1 Anaerolineae bacterium | reverse complement strand
TCGGCCTGGGTGACCAGATTGACGCTGCCCTTAAAGTCAATCTGGCGCGGCTTTGCATAAGCATCTTTCAACAAAGCGCCTGCTTCATGCGCCAGGTCAACGGCAAAAAACAGCATCCTCTGGAGATCAAACTCGGGTGGGGTCATCAGTATTCCAAAAATGTGCAGCCAGGGCATCCTGGCTGCACAGAAATGACAACGGCTGGCGGTTAGATTTCTTCAATAACGTTGGAGAAGACCTCTCCAATTGCCGGACCAAGCAGGGCCAGGATCAGGATCACGCAGATTGGCAGCACACAGACAAGCAGCACGCCAAGGACAATCAGGACTATAGCCCATACAGGAAACTTTTTCTTCTCTCCGCCGACCATTCCGGCGCCGGCTTCAGCCAGTCGGGCAAAGAGCATATTCAGCAGAAACTGACCATAGAGAAAAAACAGGGTTCTCATTTTATCCGTCCTTTACGCTAACTGCTCTTGGGCATCCGTGCGATGATCTTGGCAATCAGGTTGTTCAGCGGCATGGTCTGCAGCCATACTTTTCCTGGCCCGGTCAGCGTTGCCAGGAATAGTCCCTCTCCCCCAAAGAGAACATTCGTCACGCCTTTAACACGCTCAATATCATGCCGGACAGTCTCTTCAAACATGGCAATATGGCCCGGGTCAATACGCAGAATTTCATTGGCTGCCAGCGTCAGTTCCCGAACCTCTCCATCAACCTCAAAGAATGCCGTACCCGGCCCAGTCACCCGCTGCAGGATAAAACCCTCACCGCCAAACAATCCGGCGCCCAGCCGCTTTTTGAAATGAACAGCAAGCTGGACAGAGCTTTGCGCGCACATAAAGGAGTCGCGCTGGGCGATGATCGACTGTCCTGGGGCCAGTTCAATTGCAACAATGGAGCCCGGCGCTTCCGGAGTGAAGGTCACCACCGCCGATTCGGATTGCGCCTTGTAGGTGGTCAGAAACAGGGACTCACCTGACAGGGCGCGGCCCAGGCCGCCCATTATGCCCCCGGGCATATTGGTATTCATCTCGATGTTCCCCTGGTACCAGGCCATCCCGCCAACCTCAGTAAAAACCGATTCCCCTCGTGTCAACTGGACATCAAGAGCCTGCATAGTTGTTCCTGTTATCCGGTATTTCATATTGCTCCCTTTAAAATAACTATGGCGATCTGGTAGTAGGCTATCACTGTCTTATAAACGTTGCAACTGCCTCAATATGGAAAGTCTGGGGAAACATGTCCACAGGCTGCACACTCGCCAGTCGAAGACCATGACCGGCCAGTTTTCTTGCGTCCCGCGCCAGCGTTGCCGGGTCACAGCTTACATACACCAGCCTGTCTGGCAGCAGTCGGTCGATATGGTCGATCACGGCGTTATCCAGGCCGCTTCTGGGCGGGTCTACTACAATTGCTTCAAAGGGGCCAACCAGGTCTTCCAGCACATCCTCAACAGCACCTTCAACCAGTTCCACATTTTCCTGGTCATCCAGGTTGCGCTCAGCATCGGTGACTGCTGGTGGATAGCTCTCAACGCTGAGCACATAGTCTGCCTTTTCCGCAATAAACCCGGTAAACAGCCCTACACCGCTGTACAGATCAAGCACACTTTCAGTGCCATTCAGGTTCAACCGATCCAACACCAATTCCACAAGGGTTTCCATCATTGGCGCGTTAACCTGAGAGAATGCCCCTGCAGTCACCCTGAACTGGCGGTGAAAGACAGAGTAATGAACCTGCGGGCTGCCTATCAGATTGACAGGCTCGTTATCACTCAGCAGCAAATTAATTGATACCGGGAAGTCAACCGATATCTCCGGAGCCTGGTCGTCTACCGTCTGGATCACCATCATCCGGTCGTCCGGATCGCTCCCAACCTGAAGCCTGATCCGCGTCAGGATATCGATTTCAAAATCAACCTGGCCCAGCAGATCGTTTAATGCCGGATGCAGAATGGCACAGTTGGCAATGGGGATAATATCCTGACCACTGTCACTGAAAAACCCGGGTTCTCCACGCGGCGAGAGACTGAAAGTCGCGTGGCTGCGGTATCCCCATGAAGAGGGACTGGAGATGGTTGGGAGCACATCCGGGCTGGCGATCCTGCCGATCCGCTCTAACTGGTCAACCACAACGCGGCGTTTCAACTCAACCTGAGAGGTGTAGTCGATATGCTGCCAGTGGCATCCACCACATCCACCAGGCCCATAGTACGGGCAGGGCGGGTCCACCCGCTCCGGCGATTCCCTGACTACGCGCAGCAATGAAGCCCTTGCATAGGATTTTTTCTCTTCGGTGATAACGGCTTCCACCACTTCCCCGGGGAGGGTATAAGGGACAAAGACGATCCGGCCTTCGTGGCGTCCCAAACAGGACCCACCATGAGCCATGTCTATAAGTTCAAACTGGATAGCAGTCACTTGATGCGCCTTTCTTTTACAGGCAGGGCGATGCCCGATATAATCATCCCCGCTATTTGTGGGCCAGGCCTCTGCGATTTGCGGCAGTGTAACCTGCTGCTTTTTGTAGTGCGAATCTCCTGGATGGCCTGCCCGCCGAAATCGAAAAGGAGCTCTAACAGCTGATGTATATCCTGGGTGTATCATGCTACTATCATGACTCGGCTGCTGCAATTATCAAAGATGGGGAACTGATTGCTGCTGCGGCAGAGGAACGGTTTTCACGCAAAAAACACGACTCGGGTTTTCCACATCATGCCATTGACTTCTGCCTGGAAGCAGCCGGTATCACAACAAACGACCTCGATTACGCTGTTTTTTATGAGAAACCGCTCTTAAAATTCGAGCGCATCCTGCTCACCTCTCTCCAGACCTTTCCGCAGTCCATCGGCGTATTCCGCGAATCGATGATCACCTGGTTTAACGAGAAGCTGTGGATCAAGAGCCAGCTACTGGACAAGCTTAAGATACCCGCGAGCAAGCTGCTGTTTGCCGAGCATCACATGTCCCACGCAGCCAGTGCCTTCTTTGCCTCGCCCTATGATGAGGCCGCCGTCATTACTATCGATGGCGTGGGCGAATGGACAACCGCCACACTGGGGCACGCCAAAGGGTATTGGAATGGCGACGGGACCAATCAGATCGATCTGTTCAGTGAAGCACGCTTCCCGCACTCGCTGGGTCTCCTGTATTCAGCCTTTACCGCCTACCTTGGATTCAAGGTCAATAACGGCGAATACAAGGTGATGGGGATGGCTCCGTTTGGTGAGCCAAATTACCTGGATAAGGTCTACCGGCTGATCAACGTTGGCAGCGATGGCGGTTTCACGCTGAATATGGATTATTTCTCCTATCACTATTCACCCCGGCGCACCTACAATCGTAAATTCGTGGAGCTATTTGGCCCGCAACGGGTGGCAGAAACTGAGTTCTTCACTCCCAAAACCCACCCCGGGCGCGATCCGGAACTAGCTAAAGAGAACCAGCGGTTTGCTGATATTGCAGCCAGCATCCAGCGAGCCACCGAAGAAGTGATTATCAAGATGGCAAACCACGCCCATCAGCGCACTGGCTCCAGGCAGCTGGTGATGGCCGGGGGTGTGGCGCTGAACAGCGTAGCCAACGGGCGCATTCTCGATGAGACACCCTTTGAAGAATTGTATATCCAGCCAGAGGCAGGCGATGCGGGCGGCGCATTAGGCGCTGCGCTGTATGCCTACCATATTCTCCTGAACAAGCCACGAAAACTGGTTATGGAGGATGTGTATCTTGGCAAGGGTTACACCACCGATGAGATTCGTCGCGTCCTTGATCAGCAGGGCCTGAAATATGAGTACATTGAAGATCCTGATGTGTTGCTCGACCGCACAGTGGACACAATTGTTAACGGTGGGGTGGTGGGTTGGTACCAGGGACGGTTTGAATGGGGACCGCGCGCGCTGGGTAACCGGAGCATCCTGGCCGACCCGCGCCGCCCGGAGATGAAAGAGATTGTCAACCTCAAGATCAAATTCAGGGAACCATTCCGCCCGTTTGCCCCGGTGATCGTCGAGGAACGTGCCCCGGAATTCTTCGAGATGGGCAAGTATCAGGGGCAGTCCAGCCCCCGGTTCATGCTGGTTGTGCGCCCCATTCCGGAAGATAAGCAGTCCATCATCCCTGCGGTCACGCATGTCAACGGCGGTGGTCGTCTCCAGTCGGTTCGCGAGCAGGACAACCCGCTGTATTACGGGGTGATCAAGCGCTTTGGCGATGCGACCGGTGTGCCGGTCCTGCTGAATACCAGCTTCAACCTGCGAGGGGAGCCGATTGTGAACACGCCCCAGAATGCGCTGAATACGTTCCAGAAAGGCGCGCTTGAACTTCTGGTAATGGATAAATTCCTGATTTACAAGGACGCTGTAAACTGACATGCAAAGGCATGATGAGGAGAGCTAAGCAAGATGAAGCAGTTTTTTGTCAATATGTTTAATAACCTGGGGGTTGTCGGGGAATTCCTGAAATTCCTCTGGGCGCGGAAGCTGTGGTGGCTGATCCCGATGGTGATTGTGCTGCTGCTGTTCGGCTTCCTGCTGATCTTCGCGTCGGCTTCAGGTATAGGGCCGTTCATCTATACCCTGTTCTAAACAAAAACGACAAGCGATGAAGAAAAAAAGAGCGCCTCGCGGCGCTCTTTTTGCATACTGACCAAGTATCAAAACTGGTTATAGGTGGCCTGGATAGTGGCTTCTGGCGAGGTGCGTTCTACCCACGCAGGAGCCAGGTGGGCCTTTTTGATCTTCAGGGGATCGCTGAACAGGCGCACACCCAGCCCAAAAGGCAGGGCAATCGTCAGATAGAAGATCATCAGAAATATCCGACCAATTACATTGCCAATGAACTCACCGATTTTCTTCCAGAATTTCCAGATAGTTGAAAAAACGTTCTTGATCCCTTCCACAGCGATCTCCTCAAAGTTGATTTCGGCAGGATTATACCATGTGTCCCGTGTCTGGCTATAAGAGGCCCTATGCTTGTTCTTTCCAAACCGGCAGGGAGATACTGCATACATGGCCTCCCCCGCCCGCGCTAAACCAGATTCGCCCACCGTGCCGAATAATGACCTGCTCAGCGATGGCGCAGGGCAGCGAATCAAAAAGATAACTGACCAACGCATTGGCTGGTTTTTCAGCAATGAAGTCTATCTGGATGTAATGGGTTCTATCATGAGCCTTAATCACTATACTATCACCGGCATTCTGACGATTCGCTGCTCCCTCCAGGAGCGCACTCAACCCAATGCGCAGGTCCGTCTCAGATGCCCGCACGGGCGGTAGCATTGCCGGGATATCCAGTGTCAACCGGCTGGTTCCAGGCACACCGCGCTCATCCAGATCCCGCAGCGCAAACTGCAATACCGCAGGCAGCGCAATGGCCCGGTAAGCCCTGTGCTTCTGCTGCTCCGGATTGGTAATGTGGAGGCGATGGAGCATTTCCCAGGACGCAAAAGCCTGCCCGATGCTCTCACGAGTAATCCGGGCAAGGTCCTGTAATTCAAACTCCTGTCCCCAATCCTCGTCCAGTCGACTCTGAAGTGTTTCGCAGTAGCTTGCAGCAAACGCCAGCGGGCTGTGAAGCCGGTCGACAGCCGTCTCCGAGATCAACTCAGCCTGCCATTCATGATGCTCTCGCAGCAACAGGGCAGATGATGGTATCCCTTCAGTATGCAGTGGAATGACACGGGCAGAGAGGCGACGTGAAACCGTCGCAAAAGTGTATTCGCCTGCTCCCGGCGCCGTTTCGCCCAGAAGCGCCCGCTTGAGGTGGATATAGTCCAGTCGATCAGGCTGGCATAAAGCCAGGAAATCCTCTCGCGTCAAGCCCGGAATTTCCTGCAGGTGATAATCCAGCAGGCGGGCAGCTTCTTGATTGGCCGAAACAGCAGTTCCCCGGCTATCAAAAATCAGCACGCCGTAAGGCAGTTTTTCAAAAATCTGCCGGATAATATCCGGGTCAATTTCACTGGGTGTCATTGAGCTGTCTGCTCCTCAATTGTTTCACACGGGTTTGTGGTGATCTTAGCACAACTCGCAAACGGCTGCGCAACCACCTTCCCCTGTTGTGAGGTTGTCAGGCTGCTTCTGCAGGGCAGACTATGACGCCCCCGGCATCAGTCACAACAGGCTATGCAACCCTGGGGACGATTGTTTCGATACATACTGGCAGAGAACTGGTTCAAAATTTACACTCTGTTCAGACAGGCTTTACAATTATCGGGTAAGTTATAAAAGGAGTTACAGATGGACCATGAACCTGATCCCGCCAACCGGCAAGTAGTTGCCTCAAGAACACCCGAAGAGCAGGCCAATATTCTCCGGGCATTGTATGACCGGACCATCCTGACCTGGAAACTGATCTGGGATAAGCGGGTGGGTATGCTCCCAAAGATAATCCCGCTGCTGGCTGTGGCATACGTGCTGTCACCTCTTGACCTGCTCTCTTTTCCAACCGTTGGCGCACTGGTGCCATTGTGGGTGGTCGATGATATTGGTGTAATACTGCTGGGGCTGAACCTGTTTATCCAGGCCTCGCCGCCCGACATTGTCCGAGAGCATCTCCGTGAACTTGGAGCCTGGCATGCAGCAAGGAGAGATCCGGGTGATAACGATGACGACGATGTGATAGACAGCACAGCAGAACGTTTAGACGAGTAATTGTGGAATGTGATGTTCAGGAATCTTCGGTCGCGCCTGCTGCTGTCCTACTTTATGGTCATTGGCCTTACCCTGTGTATGGCCGGGCTGGCGCTGTTTCTGTTGCTGCTGAACAACCCACTGCCTTCCCGTACAACCTATGAAAACCTGGCAACTATTGCGCGCACCGCTGCACCGTTTCTGCTCGCCAACCCCGACCAGGTCGACCGCCGGCTGGATTATATCGCTCAATCCAGCAATACACGCGTGCTTCGCCTGAGCCCAGAAGGTAACATTCTGTATGACAGCGGCGGCTTGCAGGAGGGCTCCCAACCCATCAGCCTGAGTACAGTGAGCAGCGGAGGGGAACAACCCCAACGCGGGACATTCAGATCCCCAGGCGGTCAGATATGGCTTTATGTGGCTGTACGACCGGAGAACTTCCGGCCTGAGTTGGGCATTCTGGTATTTGCGGCTCCCAGGCCCCGTGCACCACTCCTGTCTCTGCTTGGCGAAAACCTGGCCCGCCCACTCATCCAGGCCGGGATTATTGGCTTGCTGGCTTCGGTTGCGCTGGCTGTATTGATCAGCCGCTCAATTGTACGACCGCTGCGGAAAACTGCCGGGGCGGCCCGCGCGATAGCCAGGGGTGATTATGAACAGAACCTTCCAGAGGGAGGGCCGGAGGAAGTTCGCGAACTGTCCAGCGCCTTCAACTATATGGCACAGCAGGTCAGGCGCTCCCAGAAAACCCAGCAGGATTTCCTTGCCAATGTATCGCATGAGCTGAAAACGCCGCTCACTTCCATCCAGGGCTACTCACAGGCCATTCTGGATGGCGCTGCCACTGACCCACGAAAAGCCGCAACAGTGATCTATGATGAGGCCGGTCGGATGCGCCGGATGGTTGATGAACTGCTTGATCTCGCACGCATTGAATCAGGACAGACCCTGCTGCGCCGGGATTATATCGATCTGCCAGGCATCGTGAATGCCGTGATAGCCATGCTGGCTCCCCAGGCCAGCGAGAAGGATATTTCACTCCTGCATCATATTGCTGATCTCCCACCGATAACCGGGGATGGCGACCGGCTGGCTCAGGTGATTACCAATCTGGTGGATAATGCCATCACACACACCCCCCGGCGGGGCTTGGTTACGGTTGATGTGCAGCCGCTGGATGGCGGCGTGGAGATTGCTGTAAAAGATAATGGGCCAGGTATTCCTGCCAGCGAGTTAGTGCGTGTGTTTGAGCGGTTCTACCAGGTCGACAAATCACGAAAGCGGGGCAGCGGTAAAGGCACCGGGTTAGGTCTGACTATCAGCAAGGAAATTGTAGAGGCACACAACGGGCAGATCCGTGTGGAAAGTGAACCCAATCAGGGCACGACATTCTATGTATGGCTACCGTGCCCCCAGTCCGATGACGAGACTGTTCACCGTTTGCACGTGCGGCGATAAGCCAAAGCTGCTTATCAGAGGATCGCTATCACAATCGACCAGATCATAAGGCCCAGGATCACTGCCATCCCTGCTACCAGCAGCTTGAGTCCCCAGGAGACTTTGCTGTCTTCAACCGGGCCGTGAACGTCGCCCGACTCATGTGTGCCCATTTTATCCCCCCATCTCAGAACAAACTCAACTGCTGAAGGTCTTCAGGCTCATCGTCCGAATCAGCCGGCTGATTTTCCGCGGCGGTTTGAATGAGCGTCAGAAGCTTCCTGAAATCATCCATGACCGTCTGGCGCAGGCTGGGCTGGTGAAGTGCAGCTGCCGGGTGGAAAAATGGCACAACCACCCGGCCATCAAAGGTATGCGCTTTACCATGAATCTGGGAAATACGGGCATCGGGAAACCAGCGAGCCATGCTGAAGCGCCCCAGGGTTACTATCGCCCTCGGATTGATCAATGCTATCTGGCGATCAAGATACTCGCGGCAGGCTTTGATCTCTGCGGGCTCCGGATCTCGGTTGCCAGGGGGCCTGCATTTCACCACATTTGCAATGAACACTTCTTCTCGCTGCAGGCCAATATCGTTCAACATTTCGGTCAGGAAGTCGCCGGAGGCACCCACAAAAGGCCGACCCTGCCGGTCTTCGTGAAATCCGGGACCTTCGCCAATAAACATGATCTGAGCATTGCTGGGCCCTTCACCGGGCACAGGGTTGGTCCTGGTGCTGTGCAGGGGACATCTGGTGCAGGTCGCGACCTCGTGGGCGATTTTCTCAAGCGAGTCAGAGGTGCTCATGATCTCCTCCCTTGTGAGGTGAATAACTACAACCACTCAGGAATTCGGTCCTGTGATGGTCCTGAGTGTGCCGTCTCTTTGGCTTATCTCCAATCAAGCCCCACCAAATGGTACCATCACAACAGGGTTTTGTGAAAGCCGCCCGGCTTGCCGCTGATATCCGGATTGACAGGATTCGCATTTCTTTAAGGACATTTTCTCTCAACAGTTACCGGGTGACGGATTCACTTAACAATAACAATTTTCCAGAAAACCATTGACTTCCCGGATCAGTTAATATAAAGTTGTGTTACGGTTTTGATCTGGTTGAACAAGACCAGAGCCTTTATTCACCTGTTCCCAACCAAGCCATGGCAAAGCGCTGCACAAACTGTCTCCAATGGAAGCCAGACACCGAGTTCTACCGGGATCGGTCGAAGCCGGATGGGTTAAAGTCGCAGTGCAAGGAATGCCGCAAACAGTATAAACAAAGGTATCGGGCACGCTTGAAAGCGCAACTCACGGCCCGGATACGCAGAACCTATATGAGAACCTGGCTGGCAAAGCCACCAAAAGAACCTCGCATCGACGCCAGCCCGGGTTTCAAGCGCTGGCGTGCCAGGAATCAGGCCCGGCATCAGCACTTTATCACAGAATATCTCCGCCAGTGGCATTGTGAAAACCCCGAGCCCAGCCGAAGCTGGTATGAAAACCGGCCTGCTGACCTGACCATACTTCGCCAGCAGCACCGCGC
>JAFGNO010000230.1 GCA_016926985.1 Anaerolineae bacterium | reverse complement strand
TAACCGTTAACCTCTGCTGCACAGCAGAGTGCCTTCGCCCTTATCACCAGGTTAACACAGTTATTTCTCTTTGAGGCTGAACGCCCTTTTTCCCGCGCCTTCCTCCATCGCCTGAAGGCGAAGGTGTCCGGCGCTTTTCTGCTATTCGGAGGTTTTTGAGACCATGAAGAAAAGGAAGGGGTGCCATGTGCTCTCCTCCCGGCAACCGTCGGGTTTAGCAGCCAGGTAAGATTTTCTCAACCTTCCGGATCAACTCAAGGGGACTGAAAGGCTTGAGGAAGTAATCATCTGCACCTGCGGCAAAACCAGCCTGAATATCGCATTCCTGACCCTGCGCTGAAAGAATAATCACGTAGATATGGTGGGTTCGCTGGTTTGCTTTAATCTGGCAGCAAACGTCTAAACCAGATATGTCGCCGGGCATCATGATATCAAGCAGCACGATATCCAGCATCTCGGACTGGATCACCGAGAGGGCTTCATATCCATTTGCCGCCTGCAGCAGGATGCAGCGGTCATCGATTTCCAGCGTCACACTGACCAGTTCCCGGATTTCCGGCCTATCGTCAACGATCAGGATTTTCTTCATGCCATCCACCAATCTGTTCATCCCGTCAGATTATCTACGCAGCCTTAACCGCCTGGTCTGCCGCCTGGGTATAGAAAGCCCGGATAGCATCACCGCGCAGATACCCGAACTCGGAGAAGGTGTTAACGTCAACCCCCTGCGAGAACATTGACGATACCTTGATATTGGTCGCGGCGTAAAAGGGGCCGGCTTGCATAAAAAACATGTCTTCCACGCGTGTATCAGGCGACATATGGAATGTGCAATTCAGTACAAACGAATCGGTAAAACACACCAGATTCTCGCTCTTGGGCAGCAGTCGTACTTGAGGATCAAACTTCCCCAGGATGATAAGCTGGGGCTCTGCTTTGGGCATGAGTATTTCATCCATCATAACCGCCCCAACCCGCATTCCGGGCCGCAAAGGCATCAGCGTGGCCTGCCTGATGGTGAACAGGGACATCTCCTGGTTGTTTAGATACATGGTCGGGTCGCCGCGCGTCACCAACTCGCCATGTACACGATAATAACTGGTCAGGATATCTACCGGGAAACTCTGGTTTACGATCTGCATGATTCTTCCTCCCTAATGACTGCTCTGTTTGTGCCCGAAGGCAGCTTGAATGAGAACGTTGTTCCAACACCCGCTTCGCTGTCAACTTCAATGGCACCACCCAGCTTGTCAATCATTCTCTTCACAATATACAGGCCCAACCCGGTGCCGTTGGCTTCGCTTTGGTGATAACGGGTTCCCTTTTCAAACAAGTTAATCAGGTAACCCGGCTCAATCCCCAGCCCGTTATCCTGTACTTCATAGCGCACCACGCGTCCCTCTTCTTCAGCATATCCCCGGATAGAGATTTCAGGGTGCGGGTTATCCCGCCCGATATACTTCACCGCATTTTCTATGAGATTGGAGAATATCTCGGTCAGCCAGGCATGGTGAGCCATAACCGGCGGAAAAAGAGTGTCGGCATGTAGTTCGATGCCGCGCTCCTGGATCTTTTGACCGTGCCGCTGGAGCGCAGCCTCAACTGCCAGCCCTCCTTCAACGCTGACTGGCGACCTCTCATCCTCCCGGATTCGAGCGAGAAGCAGCAGTTCATCAATCATCGTCGCCATTTTCCTGGCCTGTCCCTTGATGATAAGTACCGACTCCGTTTGTTCCTGACTGCTGGCATCACCTACCGTCATCAGGTCTGCATGCCCCAAAATGACCGATAAGGGCGTTTTCAGGTCATGCGCTACCATCTGGCTGAACGTGTCAAGATCCTGGTTGCTGGTTTCCAGCAGCTTATTCTGTGTCTGGATCTGGCCACACCAGGTCGCGCGAAGTGACGCGACCGCCGCCAGGTCGGCAAAAGCCTCAAGCCACTCCGCATGATGGTCAACGAAGCTTCCCGGGCTCATGCTCTCAAGGTTGATAAACCCCATCACCCGGTCCTCGTGGCAAATGGGGACACCCAGGTAAGAGCGCACCCATTCATGCCCTTCCAGAGAGTTCCAGCCAGCCGCATCTGACGTATCTGCTATCAGCACCGGCTGCCTGAATGATGCCATGGACGACAGGTACCCGACTGTGTGAATGGGAATGACAGATGCTATTGTAGATGGCAGGGTTGTTTCGTGGTTGTTTTTCTGGCACACAACCGCTGCGAGACCCTCCTCGACCAGCATCACACTTGCTGCATCAAATGGAATGACACGCTGGATATTCTCAAGCAGGCTGTTCAATGCCGTTTCCAGGTTGTCCATGTCGTTGAGAATCGCTGCGGAATCACGCAGGACGGATATGAGCTTGTGGCTGAAGCTGTCCTTCAGCTCGCGATACAGTGTTCTGACTTCGCGGGCATAGGCCAGCGACTGTTTGTGTGACAGCGCCAACTGCTCACGCAGGTCATCAATTTCATACAGATTGTGGTCAAATCGTAAGGGCACCTGGAGGGTAAATGTCGTGCCTTTACCCAGTTCACTGCTGACCTCCAGGCAACCTCGCAGCTGCTGGGCGGCATACTGGGCAATGGTCAGGCCCAATCCCAGCCCACCTACGCGGCGCGTCCAGTGGTCCTCAACCTGATAAAACGGGTCGAATATATTCGGCAAATCTGCCTTTGGTATACCGATCCCGGTGTCGGACACTTCTATGACCAGCGCTTCATCGCGTTCATAAACCTGTACCAACACCTGTCCATTGCCAGTGTTGAACTTCACCGCGTTCATCAGGAGTTGGTGCAAGGCCCCGCGCAGCAAAATCTGGTTGGATTCCAGCATGACCGGATGGTCCGGGTACTCGGTTTGGATAGTGACCTGCCGGGCATCGCTGCGCCCTCGGATCTGGCCAACTGAATCAGCAACCAGTTCCTGGATGCTGAATGTCGATATGCCGGGCGTGCTATCCCCTTCAACCAGGTTGGCGAACTCGGTCAACTGTTCCACAATACCCGCCAGCCGCTGCCCGCCGTCAACAATGGCCGATAAGCTGCCCTGGTAAAGAGGAGGTATGTCGTCCAGCACATCTTCGTGCAGCAGTGCAGCATTCCCGATGATCAGGGTGAGCGGCGTGCGGAGTTCGTGGGCGGCGATATTGATAAACTCGGTCTTCAGGTAGTCCAGCTGTTTGCGCTTGCTCTGGTCGCGCAGGATCAGCACCCAGCCGCTTACACGGCCTGCGTTGAGCCGGGCAATATCGACCATGACCGACCTTGCCACCGGTTCCTTCAGCAGAATTTCATACGTCCCCCCCTGTTGTCCATCGGCGGACATCTGGCGCAAATGGTCAGTAAGGGCACTTGAGCGAATGAACTGCTCAAACGGCTGGCCCAGCACCTCGGTTTCAGCGACCTCGACCAGGTTGCAGAAGGCCGGGTTGGTTTGCCGGACATTGAG
Organism: Anaerolineae bacterium; assembly: GCA_016926985.1. GTDB lineage: Bacteria > Chloroflexota > Anaerolineae > Aggregatilineales > UBA3940 > JAFGNO01. The sequence goes on along the minus strand of JAFGNO010000230.1, from coordinate 4,012 downwards.
TTGGTCATCAAGCACCACCAATCCTTCCGGGATCGAGGTAAAAATGGCACTCAGTACCTGGTTGGCCAGTTCAACCTGCTGCCGCTTCGTTTTCTCGAGCATATAGATGCGGCGGAGATCATGGCCAAACATGAGAGCCTGATCATAAGCCTGTGCGGTAGCCGACAGGTTGCCGGGTAGATTAACCCGTTCCTGAGATATATTGTGTACTGCCATGTGCTTGCTCCTTACCTCATCCCCGTTCCCGAGGTTCTCTGTTCTGCTTCGTTAATTTGAAACAGGCCCTGCAGCCTGTACGTGCCTGCCGCAGGGCCTTGTGCTCGTCGTATTGCTGCAGTTACGGGGTGACAACCAGCGTCGGGTCACCCAGCAGGCTCCAGTTGTAAGTGATGGGAACGTGACCTCCCCAGTCCTGCTCAAGCTGGGTCTTGGCCAGGCGAAATGCGTCGCCAATCGTCATGCCAGGTTCGCTCAGACGAGTCATCACCAGTTCGCCCAGCCGGCTCTCCCACAGGGCCGATTCGAGTACCGCAGAACCCATGTAGGCTGCCGCGCCGTTCTGCCCGACCAGCAGCTCGTGGAACAGCTTATTTTCATCGTAGGGTGTGACATAGTAGGTTGTCCAGCAGCCAAATGAAGTGATGACCGTTGGGCGACCTGCGTTGGTGAGGGCCTTTGCGTCGCTCGCATAGAACAGCCCGTCATAGGTCCAGCGGTCAGGGGATGCGTGCCCGAAGTAGCTGGTCAGGGCGGTACCGGAGTTAATCGCATCGATGAGCGCGCTTCGGGCAGTTGCCACATCCAGGGCGCCCAGGAAAGCGCGTTCTACCATCCATCCGGTCCCCAATTGGCCAATCTGGGCCTCACTGGCATCCTGGAAGAAAGTATCGCTGCCCGAAGCAAAGATGGCTGTTGACTGGTATTCATTACCACTGTAGGCCAGCGTCTTGGCTACCAGGTTGTTTAGCTCCTCGACGGTGCGTACCGGGAAGCGTCCCAGCGCCACGTCCGGCGTATGGTTGCCATCGATGTCGGCATACAGGTTGTCGGATGGGGTGTAGGTTGCGTAGGTAGTCCGGGTGTAGAGGGTTGGGATAAAGCTCTGCGAGCCGGTTTCCAGGTACCCCAGGTAGTCGTAAGTATCGTCGCCAACCAGCAGGACATATCGGACACCCATGTTGCTGACTGCGTAGGTGATATAGCCCTTAATAGCCTGCGGGTCGAAGTTCCCGCCGGCGAACTGAGCGTACACATCATAGACATCCACAACCTGCACTGAATATCCCTGCGCCTCACGGGCCTGGACCAACGGCTGGATGCCTGTGATGAAATCCGGATGGGAAATGATGAGGAAGTCAACCATGCCACTGGTAATGTCGGCGTCCGCACGCGGAGTGGACAGGCCAGGGGTCTTAATTGCACTGGTTTCAGCAACCAGGTAGGAGGCGCTGCTCGTACCCGGCAGCACTGCCGCATAACCACCGGCGCTTTCGACCACGTCCATGCCGCTCAGCCAGGAGATGGCGCTGCCATTAATACCGTAGGCGACTATCTCAGCAGACTGGTAATTCTCAACCCGGATGCTGCTGCCATCGGCAGCGAAGGCCAGTGACCCGCCCCGGGCCTCGAGCCAGCGGGGATAGGTGATGGCAGCCTGCTCGAAGTAAGCAATCTCGTAGCTCACGCCGGTATCTCCGGGCAGGGTGAGGGTCAGCATATTGTCTCCCACCTGCAGCACTCCTGCCGGGACCTGAACCGATATGGCGCGAGTCGCGGTGCCGTTGAAGTACTCATCGGCGACAACAATCCCATTAAGCCGAATGGTGACATGATGGTCAATCGAGGCGGAAGGCCAGTCTGTTCCACCGTACAGCAGGACATCCAGGTAAGCAGGGGCCAGGTCTGCTGCCAGTTGATCGACCTGGAGCGTATAGTTCCAGAATTTCTCGCTGGTGTAGACCAGCATCTCCTGCGCGTACCAGGGGTCATTGATGGGTGCGTTGAAGAAATATCCGGTATTCCTATCAAAGACAGCCTGCTCCATGTAGAAGGCAGCACTGTCACCGACCGGGCTTGACGCATCTTCCACTATGGCAATGTGCAGCGCCGGGTCGACGACGAGTTGGTAGATGTTGGTCCGGGTGTACAGGCTGTCTGCCGCCTGCCCGCTGAAATCGATGCTCGAACCAGGGCCAAAGGCAGTCCCGCCAACCACGCGAATGGGTACCGGGTTGCCGCGATTGACAATCGCCAAGGCGCTGGCTGGCGCTCCGGCAAAGTCAAAACCCGCTGCAATCAGTTGTTCATAGCTCACCCGGTACAGGGCATCTTCATTGACCTCCAGGTTGACGGTCGGAAAATCGGTGGCGGAGAAGACGGACAGTGTAACAGGAGCAATGTTGGATAGGGCACCTTCATTGTCGCTGACCCGGTAGGTGAAGCTGTCTGAGCCAAAGAACCCGGAAGTTGGCGTATAGGTCACTATCCCTGAGCTGTTGATTGCCAGGGTGCCATGAGCCGGGCTGTTCACAATGGTGATTGATGAGGTATTTAGCTGCCCATCAATGTCGCTGTCGTTGGCGAGGATGTCGATGGTCACCGGCTGATCCATCAGTGTTTCGCCCCGGTCGTCACCTGCCTGAGGAAGGTCATTGACCGGCGTAACCGTAATCGTCACCCGGGCTTCATTGCTTTTCGACGAAATTTCGTCGGCGACGGTATAGGTGAAAACGGCTGTGCCGCTCCAATCCGGCCTGGGGGTATAAGTGACCAGACCAGTCGTGTAATCAACGCTGACATCCCCATACCACCAGTCGTAGGTGACATTCAATGAAGCAGGGTTGATCCGGTTGTCCACGTCGCTGTCATTTGCCAGGATATCAATCGTAACTGCTGTATCTTCCTCGGTACTCACTGCGTCGTCGATTGCCACCGGGCAGTCATTCACTGGTGTGATGGTCACTGTTACCCAGGTTTCTGCTGACGTGGCGCCGGAATAATCTGCCACTGTGTAGGAGAACTGGTCCTCACCGTTTGCATTCTGGGACGGGGTGTAGGAGATCACTCCGGTCGCTGCATCAACAACCGCTTCACCAAGCAGCGGTTGGGTCTGGATAATCACCGAACTGGAGTCAATACTACCCGTATCGTTGGCCAGGATATTGATGGTCACTGCCCGGTCTTCAAGGGTGCTGGTGCTATCATCCGTTGTTCGTGGCGGATCGTTAACCGGAGTGATCGTCACTGTGACTGCTGCTGGGTTGGACACAGCGCCGGTGGTGTCAGCCACTGTGTATGAAAATCCGCCCGTACCATTGAAATCCGGAGCGGGTGTGAAGATTAACACGCCGGTCACAATATTCAGCGAGAGTGTCCCATTGTCGGGGCCGCTGACAATCTGGATGGTGTCCGGCAGCAGGGTCTGCTTCTTCTGGGAGGGCTTGTCATTGGCTAAAATGCCAATGGCTACTGCGACATCTTCTTCTGTCGTAGCGACATCGTCATTGGCCTGCGGTGTTTTAACCGGTTTGCCGCTACTGGTACCAGAGATTGGGTTGTCATGCACAGCAGCAACCGATTTTTCAACTACTGCGGCCTGCCCGATATCAGGCGCGACTGCTATATTAAGAAAAAAAATAAAGAGTGAAACGATCAGCAACTTCCAGAGTGTTGATACCTTGCGCTTATTCATGTTGCACCTGCCTTTTTTATGCTTTGGGGCGCAGCGCCCCGCTTCTGCATTTGTTGATGTAATAAGCATAGAAAATTACGGGCTTCAGTACGCCCGGCAGGAGGATGAATTGACTGCTGCGAACCGGGTGATTTTGTTATCCGCCAGGTGGCGGAGGCGTATATCAACCAGCTGGCCGAGAGGAGAGGAGTGGGTTGAATGGGACTAAATAGAGATAAATTATCTTTGATGATAGCTATCCAGTATACTGATAGCATAAGCAAAAGGGATATGAGCAGAACAAGAAAGCTGTGGTCACTTATGAAAAAAACAATCTCCGTT
>JAFGNO010000229.1 GCA_016926985.1 Anaerolineae bacterium | reverse complement strand
GCAAAGGGGAACTGCTCAAATGCGTCGATCCGCTCTTCCGGCAGGTACAGGATAGCAGTTTCATAGTTGGTGGTAGCGATCTGGGTGCCCATGATCAGGGTTTCATCTGCCGCGAACTCCTCAATGCTGGCGAACCGATCCTCATCAATCCGCACCAGCAGGCGCTGGTCAATGTTGACATAGCCAATTGAGAAGTCGACAATTTCAGCGCGATCTTCTGTGATGGTAATACCATCGGCAGCCATGTCATACTGACCGTCAGCAACGGCCTGGATCATCACATCCCAGGTGCATTCCTGGTAAACCGGGGTGCAGTGCAGGCGGGTGCAGATATGGTCGATGGCATCGTAGTCCCAGCCGCCCGGCTCACCCGTCTCGATATCAACATAGTTGAATGGCAGGTAGGCGTTCTCGATTGCAACGGTAACCTCGCGGCATTCCAGATCAATCAGCGCGTCCTCGGCGGTACCGAGACAGCCTTCTGGCTCTTGCGCGCCGCAAGCTGCCAGCAGCAGGGCGATAACTGCCAGGCTAACCAGAGCTAAGGTGGTTTTCTTCATAATTCTCTCCTCTTTCAGGTTCTTTGGTCTGTGTAATTGGCGTAAAATACACACAGTTTAAATATATCAGTGTTCCCAGTATATGAAATCGGTATAGGCTTGTCAATTGTGCCGGAAGCCGGTAACTTTGTGCTATACGGGGGGTTTGAATAGACTGGTATCACGTATTGGATGGATGCAAGGTTGTCGAGAAAGGTTGGATATGGCTGCCATACAACAGGGAGATATATTTCAGAAATCAAGGGAATTCACCCGTGCACGCGAGGCAATGGCTGCCGGGTTTTACCCTTTCTTTATACCTTTTGAGAATTCAGAGGGGACTGTTGTTACCTACCAGGGGCGCGAGATCATCATGATTGGGTCCAACAATTACCTGGGCCTGACCACGCATCCCAGGGTAATTGAAGCGTCTATGAACGCGGTAAAAACTTATGGCACAAGCTGCACTGGTTCCCGTTTTATGAACGGAACGCTGGCTTTGCATCGAGAACTGGAAGAGCGGCTGGCCCATTTTCTTGGCAAAGAAACTGCCCTGATCTTCAGCACCGGCTACCAGACAAACCTTGGCGTGATTTCAGCTATTGTGGGTAAAGGCGATTATGTAATCACCGACAAAGAAGACCATGCCAGCATTATCGATGGCTGCATGCTTTCGCTGGGTGAAATGAAGCGATTCCGGCACAATGAAATGGACGATCTGAGACGGGTTATCGGCAAGCTGCCTGCCGAGGCCGGGAAGCTGGTTATTGTTGATGGCGTCTACAGCATGGGTGGGGATATTGCCCCGCTGCCCGATCTGATTGAAGTCTGCCAGGAATTCGGCGCCCGGCTGATGGTGGATGATGCCCATAGTGTCGGGGTACTGGCGGACGGGCACGGAACCTCTGCCCACTTTGGTGTAACCGATCAGGTTGACCTGATTGGCGGCACCTTCAGCAAATCATTTGCCTCAATTGGCGGGTTTGTGGGTGGCGATGACCAGGTGATTCACTATATCCAGCACCATGCACGGTCGCTGATCTTCAGTGCCAGCCTGCCCGCGGCCAATGTGGCGGCAGTGCTGGCTGCGTTGGATGTCATCGAGGAAAACCCGGGTTATGTACAGCAGGTGTGGAATAACGCCAATTACATGAAGGCAGAACTAACACGGCTGGGATTTGATATTGGCAACAGCGAAACGCCTGTCATTCCAATCTATATTGGGGATGATATGCGCACGATGTTTTTCTGGAAAGGGTTATTTGAGGCCGGCTTGTTTACCAATCCTGTGATACCGCCGGCTGTTCCGCCGAATAAGGCTTTGCTCAGGACAAGCTATATGGCCACCCACACCCGGGATCATCTCGACAGGGCGCTGAGTATCCTGGACAAAGTGGGGCACCAGATGAATATCATTTAAGCACCTGTACGATACTTGTGTAAAGCAGGAGGCCTGGGGGATTATGCTCGCCCAGGCCCCGTTTTTTGTGGTTTTTACCCGGATTTTCGATGCCTGAACAGCCGAGCCAGCCTTGTTAAAAAGGATCGGTGAGCGATGTCATCGGCTGCCTGCACCAGACTGGTGATACCCCGACTCTCCAGTTCCTTATGGTGCTTCCAGACCCAGGCAAACAGGTCTGCTTCAGTTCTGTCCGGGAACCGTTCCATGACGCCCCGTTCCCGGATAATGGTAATAGCCGGTGTGTAAACCATATCGTACCAGGCAGCCGCAGCCTCTTCAAAGCTCACTGGCCCCTGGTCAATATCTTCCAGGGTCAGCTTATACATGGCGACATGATAGGACAGGTTTCGATAAGCCCCTGGTGCCGTGAACCGGATTGCATGATCAGGGCGCGTTTGATCTAGCCTGGTCAGCGCCAGAAACTCCACGTATTCAGCCTTGGTAAGCACTTCATCAATATCAGCCTCTGCGCTGAGCCCGGCTGGCGTGGAATAGGCCCATACATGCGCCTCTATAGTTGCCACACCTGCCTGCCGGGCAACCGATACGCGATGGTTGCCATCCAACACAAAGTATGCCTCACCCACCTGGTAGACCTCAATAGGCGAAAACCCCTCGGTGATAGCCAGCGCATCGATGCGCTTCCACCGGTCACGCATCTGGGTTTTGCGAGGCAGAAAAGTTCGCGAAAAATCCTGATAGCGCCCCACACTGCCCCGGATGTGATCAATAGGAATCTCCTGGATCCCTCTATAGCTGACCTGCGAAAGCTTCAGGTGCTCTTTGATCTCATCAAAAGAAAGCAGATTGGCCGAACGCCTGCTCAGAATAGATATCAGGCTCTCAATAAAGACAGCCTGTCGCGCCCTGTCCCAGTTCTTCTGTGCTTCAGTTTTTGCGTATGAACTGTCGTCTTTCATCGCCCTGTTCCGAAACTCCACCGGCGGCGGCCAACAGCGTGAGCTTGCTGTGCCGGATCACGAAAAAGCCCGGCTTCTGCCGGGCTGTCGCAAACATGGTCTCTTACCCGGTCTCCCCCCCGGTTTTTTCTTCCTCTTTACCTATTATGAAGGCTTCGGTCAGTTCCCTGGCGATATCGTCGGGATGCTGGACAGGCGGTGATTTCATGAAATAGGAGCTCGGCCCCTCCAGTGTGCCACTCAGGCCCCGATCCAACCCCAGCTTCGCACAGCGCACAGCGTCGATCACCACACCGGCAGAGTTGGGGCTGTCCCAGACCTCCAGTTTAAGCTCAATATTAAGCGGGACATCGCCAAAGCTGCGGCCTTCCAAACGGATATGGGCCCATTTGCGGTCAGTCAGCCAGGGTACAAAGTCGCTGGGACCGATATATACGTTATTGGGATCGGGAGCTTCGTCAAGCTGGGATGTGACGGCATTGGTCTTGCTGATTTTCTTGCTCTCCAGGCGCTCGCGCTCAAGCATATTGTAGAAATCCATGTTGCCACCTACATTGAGCTGGCTGGTCCGTTCCAGCTTCACGCCGCGATCACCAAATAGATTGGTGAGCACCCGGTGGACAATCGTGGCTCCCACCTGACTCTTGATGTCATCCCCGATCATGGGCAGATTCTTTTCCCGGAAGCGTTCCTGCCAGTATTCCTCACGGGCGATAAAGACCGGTATACAGTTGATAAATGCACAGCCAGCGTTCAGGACCTGTTCAACATACCACTTGGTCGCCTGCTCACTGCCCACCGGGAGGTAATTGACAACCACATCCGTGCCGGT
>JAFGNO010000228.1 GCA_016926985.1 Anaerolineae bacterium | reverse complement strand
CACCTGCCCGGCCTCATCACGGACATAATCCCAGTGGACCTGGGTATCGATGAGGCGACCATCCTGTGTCCTGTCCTGTCCGTAGTAGACTTCAGGGTCAGGCTCTTCAGCGATTATCTTCCTGTAATACGCTTCGAGGGCGTCGCGCTCTGCCGGGTCATCCACAAAATCCCAGATGTGTTTGCCAACAAGCGCTCCTTCAGCAAAACCCTGAATCTGATGATGCGCCGGATTGCTGAAAGTGATCACACCATCACAATCTGCCTCTTCAACCCCATAGGGAATGGTGTTAACCAGCCGCCGGAAGCGTTCCTCGCTGGCACGCAGCCTTTCCTCAGCCTGCTTGCGCTCGGTGACATCCTCCCCTGAGCTAAGGGTCCCGACAATATGGCCCTCGGCATCGCGCAGGATGGCGTTATGCCAGGCGATGATCCGCTCCTCGCCGCTTTTTGTCATAACCGGGTTTTCGAAATACTCGGTTGGCGTTATTTCACCTGCCATCATACTGGCGAATACCGCTTTTACCTCCGGACGCATGCGTTCGGGCACGCAGGTATCGAACCAGTTCCTGCCGATAATATCTGCCTCTTCGCAGCCGAGGACTTCGCATCCCTTTGCGTTGATCAGTTCGATGGTCTGATCAGCGCGGATGACAACAAACATCACCCCGGCAACATCGAGGTATTGCTGTGCCCGGTCGCGCTCTTCACGCAGGGTTATTTCAGCCTGCCTGTTCTCAGTGATATCGCGCCCCACGGCCTGGATTTCGATCAGATGGCCTTCATCATCGAAGATTCCCGTTTCAGTCCACTCCTGCCACGCGATGCTGCCATCCTGGAGAACGACCTGGTGGCTGTCGGTTTCAGTCGGGTGGTCAGGAGTCAGGCGTGCGTATTTTTCCTGTATGGACAACCGTACCTCATCGGGCACCAGCGGGAAAAAAGAAGTGCCAATCGCTTCGTCAGGGGAGAGGTTGAAATAGCGGCAGTATGCCGGATTGACAAAGGTTCGTATGCCATCCGGCGTATTCCGAACGACGAATTCGGTCTGTGTTTCTACGACGGCCCGGTAGCTTTCTTCACGCTCACGGAGTGTTTCTTCCAGGCGCTTGCGCTCGGTGATATCGCGAACGGTGGCGTGCAGATAAGATTGATCGGGCAGGTCGATCCGGCTTAAAACCACCTCGGCATCAAACGGGGTGCCGTCATACTTGGTATGCTGCCACATAAAACACTGCGGTGTGCCAGCATATGCCTGCCTCAGCTTCTCGTGAGCCGATTCTTCCGATGCCCGCCCATCAGGCTGTATATCAGGCGAAAATCGTACCGGCGACTGACCCAGAATCTGCTCCCTGGTACAACCAAAGAGCGCCAGCGTGGTGTGGTTGCAATCCATGAATTTGTCGCCATCGATAATAAATATCGCGTCGTTGGCCTGTTCAAAGAGGTTGCGGTATTTTGTCTCGCTCGCCTGGAGCATCTCTTCCGTACGCACCCGCGCGGTGACATCTTCAATCGTGGACACCATACCGGCGAAATTGCCGTTATCGCGTAAAGGTGAGGCATTGATTGACAGCAGGACGCGCTTTCCATCCGGGTGGACGATAGCATGCCGGACCCCATAAACAGGTTTTCGGGTTTCACGTACACGGCTGAGCGGCAGTTGTTCTTCGGGGAATGGATTCCCATCATAGTCTGTGATCTGCCAGTCGGGGGCGTTGTAAGTTCGCTGGGTGATCTCCTCCTTGGCGAGCCCCAGGATCTGCTCCGCGCGGGCGTTGGCGAACGTGATCTGGCCCTCGTCGTTAACCACCGTAATCCCGACCGGGCTGGTCTCAGCAATCTGCCCGACCAGGTCACGCTCGCGCTTGAGGCTGAGGTTGGCCGCTTCGAGATCAGCCGTACGGGCCTTCACCAGCTTGTCCAGGTCATCTCGATGTTTGTTCAATTCCTGCTGCGAAATAACCCGGTCGGTAATATCGTGAAGCACGAGAACCCGTCCCGAAAACCGGTCACGGGAGTCAAAGAGAGGGGTCAAATTAACCTCAAAATACTGGGGGCCCTCCGGGGTCTCTACCGTGATATCTTCGCGCACCTCCGTCCGGGATTTATAGCGCTCCACCAGGTCAGGCCAGTCAGCGTATATGTCGTCAACCGGCTGCCCGATCACTTCCGACATGGGTTTCTCAAGCGCCGCCAATGCTGCATGGTTCAGGTCAACGATCCGCTGTTGGGCGTCAATCACCACGACAACGTCCGCCATGCCATTGATCACCGTTGCTCGGGCGGCTGGTGCAATGTCAAATAACCGGAAGCGGAACAAGCCCCAGGCGACAATCAGGTTGCCCAGCGCAAAGGTGAGGGGAGCCGGGTCGCGGTAGGCGGTAAGCCAGACTCCCATCAACGGGAACAGGCTGCCTATAGCCGGGATCAGAGTCCCCAGCAAGATGATGCTGATCTGCATGCGGAAAACGCTGTGGTGCTGGAAGAACCTGGTTAAGAGGATGATGATCCCCGACAGAATAAGCCCGTATGCGTAAATAAACCCAATCCAGTCAAGGGTTGAGAAGTCATAAACCAGGATTGAGAATGGCTGGTGGGGTTCCAGCCAGGCAGTGGGGCGCGCCCGGTGATGCAGGCTGTTGGTTGCATAAAACAGCATCAGGATGGCAGGAACAATCGACAGCAGAATCCAGATCCACCGGGGATATTGCCGCTTGATGCGGGTGAATTTGTGTGCAAACGCCAGGAAGGCTATTGCGACCACAAACATGCCCACAAATTGTGAGGTGTCCCAGAATATCTTCCCTTCAAGGCTGTTGGCTGCCAGCTCAAATAGATACCCGAGTGTCCAGAGCCCTGAGCCAAGCGCCACCCAGGCATAGGCCGATGTGCCTGCTGTAGCGCGCCTGCGCCACGAGTAGATGCCCACGCCACCGGATATCACCAGCGACGCGATATAAGGGATCAAGTACAGCAGCATGTCCAACTCCCGTGTATCTTACCTTGCTGGATTTTAATCGGGAATCCTTCCGGTGGGAAAATGCGCGTGTTGAAACAGGAGGGTGGATGTATTTTTTTGTCCAGAGAGGAGGCGGCGACTGACGCATTTGACAGGCGCGGGTTCACCTGGGACTTATGCAGAAAAGCGCTGTTTTTGATTGGGCAGCCACACGATCTGAAATACCTGGTGGGTCAAAACCGCAGTGACAGGCAGCTCAGGCCGCCGTCCAGCTTCCGGAATTCGGATACATCCACCTCTATCGTGGCGTAGCCTGCGTTCTCGATGGCCTGCTTTGCTTTCGGATAACCTGCCGGCACCAGCACATGGCCGTTGATCCACACACAGTTGGCCGCGTAGGCCTCGTCCTCCTTGACGGGCAGCCGGTTGAGGGACTGTACCCGCT
>JAFGNO010000227.1 GCA_016926985.1 Anaerolineae bacterium | reverse complement strand
GCACGATGGCAAAGCCTTTCCGCTGGACCTATCAAGGCAAGGCCCTTGCCGCTTAACCGTTGGCTTATTTAAGCCTCAGTGTACTAGCCAATCAAGCCCAGGAGCACCGATACAACCGCTGCGCCGCTTGTGAGTAGCATCAAAATAATCGCGATCCCGGCTATCATTTCCTGCTGCCCATAGCGCTCTGGAATACCACTGTTATTCATCCCGGACCTCCTCAACACCCGTACCAGTAAGCTAAATGCTGTTGCAGTGCCATCTCTACATACTATAACGCCTGAATGCCCATAAATGTTTCGCCAATATTGTAAATTAGTATCGAATTCCTATTCTGACGGCTGTTGGGCTATTCAGGAATGGCTGTCTGGCTTCTTCCCTGCGTTCACCCTGTTCTTGCCTGTCGGGCTCTTGTCGCTTCCCCTGCGCCGTGCTAAAATGCCACACAATGACAACACTTGGCATAATCATCGTGAACTGGAATACGCGTGATTATCTCCATCGCTGCCTGCAATCCATCTATGCTGGCGATGGTGATTTTACATATGACGTGGTTGTCGTGGATAACGGATCGACCGATGGCAGTGTCCAGATGGTGCAGGATTCGTTCCCACAGGTCATGCTGATTTCAGGGCATGGTAATATTGGCTATCCACGTGCAAACAACCTGGGTCTGCGTCATTTTGGGCTGCCCGATGGCCCTGACCAGGAGTCTGATGAGACGCCAGACTATCTGCTCCTGCTGAACCCTGATACCGCGCTTCCTCCTGATGCTCTGGTCAACATGCTGGTCTATATGGAAGCGCACCCGGCGGTCGGGGCCGCCGGGCCAAAGCTTGTCATGGAAGATGGCTCGCTTGATCTGGCCTGTCGTCGCAGCCTGCCCACTGTGGAGGTTGCTTTCTGGCGGTTGATTGGCTTTTCCCGCCTTTTTCCAAAACATCCCCGTTTTGCCCGGTATAACCTGACCTTTCTGGACGAAAACCAGGTCAGCGAAGTCGAAGCGCTGGTTGGGGCATTTATGCTGCTGCGCCGGGAAACCATCCAGCAGGTTGGCCTCATGGACGAGCAGTTTTTTATGTACGGAGAAGACCTGGACTGGTGCAAGCGCATCGGAGAGGCCGGGTGGCGGATTGTGTACTACCCGCGTGTCCAGGTGCTGCACGTCAAGCGCGCTGCCAGTCGTCAGAGCCGCCGCTCCAGGTTGGAGTTTGTCCGCGCGTTTCTGTTTTTCTATCGCAAACACTACCGCGCCGAGACAGGGTTGTTTGTGCACCTGTTGGTCCTTCTGGGAATTGCATTATGGGGTGGGCCAAAGCTCTGGCCCGAAGTACTCAACCCTGCGCAGGCGGCAGCTTAAACTGCCTGATTTCAGGAGAGAACCTGTGAACCAGAGACATGTCCGAACCTGGATTGTGCTGTCGAAGATGGCACTGGATGCGGGGATGATCATTATCGGGTTTGTCCTTGCTTACCAGATGCGTTACCTGATCCCTTTTCCGCTGGCACTTCCGGATATGCCCGGCTTTGTCAGCTTTCTCCCCATGCTGTTTATGCAGTTGTTCAGCATTTTGCTGGTGTTTTATGTCAACAAACTTTACCACGTGACCCGCGTGGCGTCCCGCTTTGACGAGTTGTCTTCGATTATCGGGGCAGTCAGCATCGGGCTGATGCTTGCGGTCGCAATATCCGCATTGACTTTCAAAAATACTATCTTCGAGTTTGACTTCCCGCGGGCGATGATCCTCTATGACTGGCTGTGGAGCATCAGCCTGATCTTCTCAGGACGTGAATTCCACCGCATGATCTGGCACCGGCTGCGTATGCGCGGCATTGGGCGTGACCGGGTACTGGTTGTAGGCTCTGACGAGACAGCGTATGCCATCATCCAGAAGATCCAGTGGGCGCCCTACCTGGGATATGAACTGGTTGGCGTGGTCAACGGCGAGGACCAGCCAGGGGATGTCGCCGGAACGCCAGTTATCGGCAGGATGGACAACCTGTCAGAGATCGTTGAAAAATCGCAAATTGATGTCGTGATCATCGCGCTTGGTGAGGACGCGGCAAGACGCGACATCGTGCGCCTGGTCAGCATGTGCCAGCGAGGCAGCGTCGCCATAAAAATATTCCCTGATGTGTTTGAATTTATCACCACGGGAGTCACCATCGACGATCTGGGGGGAATTCCACTGCTCAACGTGAGGGATATCCAGCTTCGCGGCTGGAAATTGAGCCTGAAACGCGCTGTGGATATCGTTGGCGCCAGCATTGGATTGGTGTTTCTCTCACCCTTTTTGATGTTCATGTCGCTGGTCATCAAGCTCGAATCACCGGGGCCTGTCTTTTACTGCCAGGAGCGGATGGGGCTGGATGGGCGTCCTTTCCAGTTGGTGAAATTCCGCTCGATGCGGCAGGATGCGGAACGAGATGGCCCCGGTTGGACGGTCCGAAATGACCCACGCCGTACAAAGCTGGGGGCGTGGCTGCGCGCGAGAAATATCGATGAGCTTCCCCAGTTTATCAATGTGCTGCTTGGTGAAATGAGCCTGGTTGGTCCGCGCCCAGAGCGCCCGGTCTATGTTGACCGGTTCCGGCGGAGCATTCCCCGCTATATGGAGCGTCACCGGGAGAAAGCCGGTATGACCGGGTGGGCTCAGGTCAACGGTCTGCGTGGCGACACGTCAATTGCTGAACGCACCAAGTATGATCTGTGGTATGTTGAAAACTGGTCGCTGTGGCTGGATATAAAGATCATTGCCCGCACCGTTATTCAGACTTTGCTCGGTAATGGACCGCGGCCTTATTGAATGGGCTGACTGATTATTTCTCTCCGGATTTCCGGATTTTGTTCCAGAGCCTTTTCAGAAACCTGCGGGTGAAGTGGTTGGCGTAGCTGGTCACCGCATCCAGGGTGTTGACCCCTTCGCCGAACTGCTCCCGCAGGTAATACTGGTGTTCGATCACCCAGAGGTAGAGGTCGCCCTCAGTGTGTCCTGGGAAATCTTCCAGCATCCCACTTTCTCTGATCACAGAAACAACCGGAAGATATACCTGGTCGATCCACTGTGCAGCGGCTTCGACGGTGTCGAATTCCCGGTTCCACTCTTTTGATTGCAAATAGCGGTGATATTCGATATGTCCCAGCAGGATGTTATAACCATCTTCAATGGTCAGCGTAATCTCAACATCGGGTCGAATTTCATCCAGCCTGGTGACTTCAAGGAAATGAACCCGCTCCCCTAATTCAACCAGTTCCTCGGCGTCGATATCGGTGGCTACTGGAACCCGCGGCTGGCTTTCCATGACCTCTGCATCGATGAACTCGCGGCCCAGTTCCCGTGCGACACTGACCCGGTGGTTGCCGTCCACCACAAAATAGGCGTCTCCAACCTTGTAAAGGGTAACTGGCGGCAGGATGATATTTTCATAATAGGCAACCCCAATCCGCCGCCAGCGGCTGCTGGTGTGATCCTGGGTGGGCAGAAATGCCCGGTCAAAATCCTCGTATCGGTTCACACTGCCCACAATCTTATCAAGCGGGACCGACTGCATGCCTTTGTAAGTTGGTGCACCGGCGCCCGCCTTCTTTTTGACTTCTTCATAGGCCAGAAGCCGGTTTTTAGTATGACCATGTAATTGTGACCATATCTGTCGCAGCGTGGCCTTCCAGCGAGCACGAGTAAAGGCCTCGGTTGCCCGTATTTCCTGCGGTTTTCTTCCGTATCTCATGCTCATCGCTGATAAGAACCTGCCTGTTGCTTTACCACTTAATTACCCTGCTCGGATAGACATTAACAACCGTCGTATTGTGAAAGATCGTGTCATGGTTGATGTCCCGCCGGTAGACATGTTTGTGACCATGCAGGTGGATCCGTGGTTGAGCATAGCGCAGCAGGGTTAAGAAACTCTTAAATCCTTTGTGTGGTAGGTCATCGCCATCGTGTATTCCCAGCGGTGGGGAATGGGTCACCAGGATATCCAGCATCCGTCCATAGCGGATCCTGTTCGCGATGAGCTGGGGCAGCAGCGCCACCACACGTGCGCGCATTTCGGCCTCGGTATACTGGTGTTTTGCCCGTGGGCTGTAACGAATTGAACCGCCCAACCCGCCGATCAGCAGTCCATTGATGTTCACAACCTGTCCTTCCAGGGAGATGCATCCTTCTGGTCGGTCAATGGTTCGTCCGTCAGCCATAGCCTGTTCGCCATCATGGTTCCCAAACACATATGCTACCGGGACAGGCAGCATGGTGACAATGTATTCCAGATAGTAGTATGGCAAATCGCCACAGCCGATGACCAGGTCAATATCGCTAAAATTCTCCACTATCTGGGATGAGTAGATAGCCTTACTGACTTTGTCGCTGACGGTCAGAATCTTCATGCTGATTACACACTGCTGTAAGTATTTCCTGCCTCATCCCTGATTATGGGTATATTGAGGCTGCACACTGCCGGGTTGATAATATGAAGTAAGTATACATGCTGGACAGGCAAATTTCTGCCTAACGTAATACCGGGGTGTAGCTGTTCACACCCCGGTATTAATGCGTTCAATGGAACGGGTAGAATTGATCTAATAAAGCGGGATTTCCATCCTTTCCAGCTTCTCTCGCAATCCGACCATATCCGCCAGTTGTGCATCAATGACCTGGATAATCTCCGCCTCAACATCAGGATCAACATGACCATTCTCGGTCGAGACGGTGGCCGTTGCCACCAGTGGCTGGTCGAGGGGCTTGCCAATCTGGCTCAGAATATATACCTGGGCAAACTTAACTGCGTCAACCTGATCCACAATGGCCTGTGCAGCCAGCAGCGAGAGCACATTATACAGCTTGCCCACATGGCTGATCGGGTTTTTGCCCGGCGCCGCTTCCAGGGATGCGGCTCGGAAAGGCGCAATGACGCCTGTTACCCGGTTGCCCCGGCCTACCGCGCCATCATCACCACACTCGGCGCTTGTGCCGGTCAACGTCAGATAAACAGCACCGGCCGCTTCGTCATCGGCGGTATTCACATCGACCCGCAGCGTATGCCCGGGTGTGATCCCGTCTGCAAAGGTTTGCACGGCCTGTTGGACCGCCTGTTTGGCTTCACGATAGGCTTCCACATTGGCGATCTTTTCGGCGATGAAGGGGATGGCACAGGTCAGCACAATATCCTTGTCCTGGCGCATACCCATCACTTTGACATCTTCACCCAGCGGGAACTGGTTGATCAGTTTGCCAGTGATATATTCACAGGTCTCATAGACTGCGTTCTCCAGCACTGAACGGGGCCAGTGAGCGGTGCCAAAGCTGGTGTCATTAGCAGTGATTTCCTCGACCGCGTGGATCAGTTCGCTGGCTCCACGTCCTGCATAGCAGTCGATCACGCAGTGTTTATCGGGGTCCAGGTATTTGAGCGTTTCGCGGATATGGGCCTTGGCGGCTTCAATGGCGATGGTATCCATCGGCACTTTGCGCCCGTCTGGGGTCTGGGGTGTCCCGCGACCCGCAATCTGGATGCGGATTGGTTTGAGCATTTCTGCGGAACCATACCCGGCAGCAACATCACCGGCGACCAGCTGGACCTTGTCGAAATTGTGATGCAGCGCTGCGCCCAGGTTCTGCTTGCACCACTTTGTGTATTCAACGGAGATTCGTTCGGCAATGCCATCGCAGATGCTGTCGGGGTGCCCAATCCCTTTCCGCTCGACAATCTCAACCGGGCGGTCTTCGATCCAGGTGCCTTTGGCTTCATGGACGACAATATTACGGTGGGTCATGGATATTCCTTTCTGGTGGTGGCAAAGAAAAGCGCCCTTCCCGTATGGAGAAGAGGCGCAAATAGTCGCTATGGCGTCTCTCCCCATCTTCCAGATTCCTCTGCCGGAATTGGCACCATTCCCCTGACGCTGAGCGTGCCGGGCGGTTGCCGAGGTTTCGCAGGGCCGGTCCCTCCACCTCTCTGGATGAGAAGCCGTGTTTTCTTTTACCGTTATTCGGTTATAATTTCCGGGAGTCTATCGCGCATGCCTGTGCGTGTCAAATGGTTTTATCTCCCACATTCAGGCAAACCCAGGCCACATGAAAGGGTCTGGAGTCCGATTAACCGATCACGCCAACTAAAAGGATCACTATGTCTCAACCGGTTGTGAGCGTATTTGGTGGGAAGGCTCCTAAACCG
>JAFGNO010000226.1 GCA_016926985.1 Anaerolineae bacterium | reverse complement strand
TCAAAGGTGAGCGCAGCATCCCCGGCGATCTCGCCGACACTGCTGGTCGCGCTGCACACGGTAGGAATGCCGCAGGCCATCCCCTCGAGAACCGGCAGCCCGAACCCCTCATAGACCGAGGCGACAACATTGACCAGCGCCCCGGCGTAAACTGCCGACAAATCCTCGTCGGGGACATAGCCGGGGAGGATCACCGCTTCCTGCTGCCCGAACTGCTCGATGGCCGCGTGAAAACCCTGGGTCAGCCAGCCCTCCGACCCCACAACGACCAGCGCCAGCGCCGGGTCATCCCGGCGGAGGATCGACAGCACCTCCACCAGCCGGGTAAGGTTTTTACGCGGCTCAATGGTTCCCACGCTGACCAGGTAGCAATCCGGCAGGCGGTAGCGGCGGCGAATGTCATCAACAGTGGCTGGCGGCTGCGGACTGAAGTGTGGCGCAGCCGCTTCATAGATCACCGATATTTTTTCAGCGGGCGTGCCGTAAAGGCGGATCAGGTCATTTTTACTCGACTGGCTGACAGTGATGACGTGATCGGCGCGGCGGACAAAGAGCGGCATCGCCAGGTTGAGATAATGATAATTCAGCTTTTTGTGGTACTCCGGGAAAAGCCGGTAGATCAGGTCGTGGACGGTCAGGATCGATGCCGCCCGGCCCATGGGGAGCAGCAGGTGCTCGGTCGCATGGTAAACATCTGTACCCGGCGGCAAATATCGCTCCATGGACAGGTGAGCCATCTGGGCAAGCAGCACCGCCATCCGCCAGGGTTTGTAACCAGCCCGTATCATTTTTATGGGAAGCCCGGCAAGTTCCGGTGGAATCTGTGACTGGGAGGTACGATTGGCGAACAGGTGCACCTGGTTGGGATGCTGATCGGCTATCGACCGGGCAAGTGTCCGGGCAAAGCGGCCCAGCCCGGCTTTGCCGTTGATGGCGGAGGAGACATCGATTGTCACGTTCATGCGGTGAGTTTAGCCCGAAAACATTGAAGGCGAAAGGCTGAATGAGCGGCGGCCCGTGACTATCCAGGCGATCATGTGTTAGATTCAATGACAGAGTCTCACAACCGGATGACTGCGTTGAGGCTGAGTAACACGAGGTAAGGCAAAACCCATGCCAATGAAAGAACCACGATACCCGGTGATCAGGCCGTGGCTGCAAAAACCCATGATAGCTATAATCCGACTGCTGGTGAACCTGCTGACACGGGTGCATGTGGAAGGGCAGGAATATGTGCCAGCAGAAGGGCCGATGATCCTGGTGGCTAACCACCTGCACCACCTGGACTCACCAATTGTCGCCATCACAGCCCCACGGACAACACAGGCGCTGGCGGGTGAAAAATATATCAGGCATCCCTTTTTTGCGCCGATCTTGAAGATCGCCGGGTCGATTTTCATTAACCGGGGTGAAGTTGACCGGAAGGCGCTGACCCAGGCCTTCAATCTGCTGGAGGATGGCAAGGCACTGGCAATTGCCATTGAGGGAACGCGCAGCAAAACCGGCGGGCTGTCCGAGGGAAAGGTCGGCACTGCCTATATTGCCACACGCTCCGGCGCGCCGCTGGTACCGGTGGTGGTGTGGGGCACTGAGAATATCATCCCGGCCTGGAAGAAACTCCGCCGCGCTGACGTTTACGCCGTTTATGGCAAGCCATTCTACCTGCCTCATGGGCGGTTCCGCACAGCGGAACTGGAAAAGCACACCGAGACAATCATGCTCACGCTGGCCGAAATGCTGCCCCAGCAGTACCGTGGTATCTACAGCAAAACATCTGACCAGAACCCCCGCCAGCAACCGGAGATGTCCACCGGACGGTAGCACAAAGCCCTGTATACACAAACCAGGCCAAATATCCGGCTGCGGCTGGCTGTGCTATACTTAGCCAGACACCTTGTGACGCCCTTATTCCAGAGGTCTGATGAACTGGGTTCTGGCAACCTTTACCTTTGCCCTGATAGCCTCATCCACGCTGTCGCTGGCTGCTGCGATATACCTCTTACGGGAATATCGAACCGGCAAGATAATCGCCGCCCCCTGTTTATTACTGCTGACCGGGGCAGGTTGGGCTTTCAGTTACGCGTGTGAGCTGGCCAGTACTTCCCTCGAAGGCAAACTTTTCTGGGCTTCATTCCAATTTGTCAACCGGGTATTGGTCCCAATTGCCTTTTTCTTGCTGGCCGTGCTCTATACAGGTCGGGAAAAGCGGATAAACTTTCGCTGGCTGATCCCGGTTCTGCTGCCTGTTGCCGCCATCTACCTGCTGGGGGCCACCAATCCTCTGCACCATATTGTCTGGCAGGAGGCCAGGCTGGTGACCGCCCGGGGATTCCCCATGCTGGAACGCCCGCATGGGATCGCGCTGTATGCCTATTCAGCCTACTCCTACCTGCTGATAGGGCTGGGGCTGGCCTTTGCTGTCAGGGCAGGAAAAGGCAGTGGGGGATATCTCCTCAAACGACATTATCTCGATATGGTCATTTTCGCGGGCGTGGCCGGGATAGTCAACATCCTCGAACTGTCCGGTCTGCGCCTGCTGGGTTCTTTCCAGACAGCCTCCCTGCTGATCACGATATTCGGGTTCATTATTGTGTGGGACGTGGTGCGCTGGCGGCGAGCAGATATGCTGTCGATTTCTCGTCGTATCGTCTTGGACAGCATGTCTGACCGGGTCTATGTTCTCGATGAACAACACCGGGTCGTGGATGCGAATAAAGCAGCCGTCACTTTTTCTGGCGCAGAGGAGGAAAACATACTGGGCAAGGAACTGGGCCAGATTTGCCCGGTAACAGAGCCGCTCGATCTCGACGCTCTCAGCAGGTCGGACAGCCAGCATTCGTCCCTTGAATGCGAACTCAACGGCGAGCATTATACCTTTGATATCACTGTAAATCCGATACTGATCTGGCCAAACAGGGCGGTGGGACAGGTGATCGTCATGCGCGATATCACCGCGATCAGCCAGGTAGAAAAGGCAGAGAAGGAGCACGAGACCTTCGCTCAGGCACTCCGTAAGATTTCTGCTGCGCTGAACAGCACGCTGGATATTGAACGGGTGCTGGACCTGATCCTGGAAAACGTCGGGGAGGTTTTTGCCTACGATGGCGCAAACATCCTGGAACTGCATAACGGGAAAGCCCATGTTGTGAGAAGCCGGGGGTATGAAGTGCGGGGCGTCAAAGACTGGCTGCACAGTCTGGTCTTCAACGTCGCCGAAACGCCCTATTTCAGCTTCATGAGCGCCATGCGGAAGCCAATCTGTATCATTGACACTCAAAATGACCCGCGCTGGATCCAGTATCCGCAAACCGGCTGGATCCGTTCGCATATCTGCGCGCCGATCATTGTGAGCGACATGGTGATCGGCTTCATTGAACTGGACAGCGAGAAGCCGGGCTTCTTCGATGATAAGGACGCAGAAAACCTGCTCATCTTTGCCGAACAGTCCGGAATGGCGATCAGCAACGCCCGAATCTATGAATCGGAGCGGGAGCAGCGGCTGCTCTCTGAAGCGCTGCGGGATACCGCCTCCATCATCAACAGCACGCTGAGCCTGGAGGATGTCTTCGACCGTATCCTGACTCATATTGAGACAGTGGTGCCGCACGATGCCGCCAACATTATGATGTTTGAGGGTGACACGATCCTGATCGCCGATACACGGGGATACGAGAAATTCGGCAGCAGCGACTGGATCCGCGGGCTGCAAATCGAGAAGGATATGTTCGTCTCTTCGTCACTCATGTATCTCCAGAAACGTCCTCAGCTCATTACTGACGTAGCCAAAGACCCGGACTGGATCCCCATCGCCGGGTCAGGATGGATCCGCTCGAATTGCGGCGCGCCAATTATTGTCGATGATCAGGTGATCGGTTTTTTGCACGTCGACAGCGCGAAACCCAATACCTTTGACGAACGGGATGCGGAACGCCTGCAGGCATTCGCTGACCAGGCTGCAATCGCCATCCGAAATGCGCGCCTTTATGCAGAAAGTGAAAAGCGCAACCAGCAGCTTGCGGCAATCAACCGGGTAACCCAGATCGCCAATACGGTAAGCAACCTGGAAACCATGGCCCGTGAGCTGGCAACCACGATAGCCGGGGCGATTGGAGCAGATACCTGCCATATCACGCTCTGGGACGAGGCGACCCTGACGACCATCCCGCTGGCCACCTCAGATGAAAACCATGAGGCCTACAGCAAGCTGGTGCTTGAACCGGGGAGCAACACCTTCACAAAGTATATGGTTGAACATGGAGAAGCAATTGCCATTTACGACGCCCTGAAAAGCGACGTTATCAGCGAGCAGATACGTATGCTGAGTTCAAACGATTTCATCACCCGGGGGCTGCTGGCAGCCCCCCTCCAGATGGGGGATCGCACCATCGGCGCCGTGCTGGTCATTTTCCGCGATGCGCGCGGTTTCTCGGAGGATGAAGTGAACTGGATTGAGCAGTCCAGCGAATTAATCGCGCTGGCAATCGCCCGGCTGAAAGCATACAGCGAGCTGGAGCGCCGGGTGGAGGAGCGCACCGCACAGCTCAGCGAAGCCAACCAGCAGCTCACACGACTGACCAGGCTCAAGGACGAGTTTGTCGCCAATGTGTCACATGAACTCCGTACGCCAATTGCCAATATCAAACTGCACCACCACCTGCTGACCGCCAACCCCCAGAAACAGGATATTTATCTGGACCGGCTGAACCGGGAGACCAAAAGGCTTGAGTATATTGTTGAGGACCTGCTGTTCCTCTCACGGATGGACCGGCATGAGATCGAGATACAGCGCACGCCCATGAACATGAACAACCTGATCGAGATAACCCTTGCCGACCGGGAACTGCTGGCGGAAAAGAAAAACATTCAGCTAACCATGGAAATCGAGCCTGGCCTGCCGGAGATTGCCGGCGACACGATGCTGATGGGCCGGGTGCTGGACGTGCTCTTAAACAATGCCCTGAATTATTCCCCCCCGGGGAGCGCCATCACCCTGCGCACGGCCACCCGGATAACCGACGATCAGGAATGGGTGACTGTCTCTATCCAGGATACCGGACCAGGCATCCCGCCTGACGAGCAGGGCCGGCTGTTTGAGCGATTTTTCCGGGGAGCGGCAGCCCGGTCAACGGGGGCGCCAGGAACCGGGCTGGGGCTGGCTACCGCGCAGGAAATTGTCCAGCGGCACGGGGGCAGGCTTGAGTTGGCCAACCCGGATATCCAGAATGGCGGGGCCTGTTTTGAAATCTGGCTGCCAGCCCGCCAAGAGGAAAACGATGGGGCGCGCGATCCTGGCTGACCGGCTGCGGGTAAACCTGTCTTCAGCAATCAGCGCGCAAAGGCAGTCCATTTTTTCTGACCGATTGTGTACGCGGGAGGTAAACCGGCATGGCGACCACGACAATTCTTCACGAGTTTGAGGACTGGCTGCTGGAGCGTGAGCAAAAGGGCGAGATCAACAAAAAGACGCGGCAAAACTACATGAACGACGCCAGCCGCATCTTTGAGGTCATGCTCAGCCAGATGCCCGCCAACGTGATTGAGGGCTACCTGCGCAGCGAGGGTTATCGCGGCTATTACGGACACCTCATTGAAGCGCTGCGGGCAATGGCGCGCAGCCGGGGCGAGAAGAAATTCCACGATCCGGGGCAGTCGCGGCTGCCGGGGGTCTGATAGCCAGCAGAACCCTCAGTCTGGCTTGTCTCTGGTTTTGTCTGACTCGGCTTCAGGGGCATCCACTGCTTCGGGCTTTTTATCCGAGACGGCGGGGGGGCCATCTGTTTTGGGCCCATCATCAGGCTCAGGGGGAGGCTGTTCAACAGGCAGCGTGAAACAGAAAATGCTGCCCCCTTCCGGATTATTCTCAACCCAGATCCGGCCTTTGTGAGAATCAATCGCCAGCCGGCAGAAAGCCAATCCCAACCCGGTTGAACTGCGCCGCCCCTTGCGACCGGGGATCATGGAATAGCGGTCAAAAATCTGTTCTTTGTATTCATCTGGAACGCCAGGCCCGTGATCGATCACGCTGATGGCAAGCATGGGCTGCTCCTGCCTGGCCTTCTCATCCGCCGGGCGAAGGGCAGCCGTGAGTTTGACCAGCGTGCCTGGTTCGGAGTATTTCAGTGCGTTGTCCAGCAGGTTAATCACGACCCGCCCGATCATGTCCCGGTCAATGCGGGTATAAGGCAGGTCTTCGGGAACTTCTACCTGGATCACGGCATCCATCTCGCGGGCCAGCGGCATGACCTCCTCAGCCGCGTTTTTGAGGATCGGGGAGAGCTTCTCAAACGTAGAATCCATGACCTGCTCGCCCTGCTCCATCCGGGACAGGTCCAGCAGGTTATTCACCAGGTTGAGCAGTTTTTTAACGGCCCGCTGGCTGACCTCGGTAGCTTGCTCAATCACCGGGTCATCACCTTTTTTCACTTCAGAAATGAGCCGCATACTTCCCATGACTGCCTGAAGAGGAGAGCGCAGATCGTGGACAATCATACTGGTGAAATTCTGGCGCGTTTCCTCAAGCTCCTTCTGATCGGTCACATCGCGGAACATGAGCAGAAGCCCGATAAAATTACCCCCGTCGTCACGGACAGGCGTGGCTGTGCGCTCAACAAACCGGCGGCGTTTTCCGCCGCTGCCCCCTGATAGGTACAGATCGGCCCCGGGACTCATGTTAGGGTTCTGGATACCCCGGCGAACCAGGGCTTTTAACTCGCCTTCTTTATAACCAAGCCCTTCACTCAGCACACTGGTTGGGTCTGCAATAAACTGGTCGGGCGATGGCGCAGTCGAATCCTGGCGGGCAAAATCCCAGAACTCCGACATGCGCGTATTGGTCATGATGATCCGGAGATGCGGGTCAAACATCACCAGCCCGTCGTTGGTCGTGTCCAGAATGGCATGCAGCCGGTCGCTGACCGCCTGCGAGCGCCGGTAAAGCTGGGCATTGCGGATCGCCACCGCCGCCTGGACTGCCAGCTGGTTCACGTAATTGACATCTTCCTGATTGAAGGCGTTATAGACCTCGCTCTCAAGGACAATGGCACCGATTACATCGTTTTCGAGGAAGATGGGCACACTCAACTGCGAGCGCGGGCTGCTTTCCACTGGATCGTCGGTAGACAGCAGCCGGGTCTCACCTTCTTGCAGCACCTCACTGTTGGCAAGCTCCTCGGCAATCATGTGGGGCGCGCGGGTCAGGTTGCTTGGGTCAAATCCGCGCCAGGCGACCATATGCGGGTGGTCGATATCTCTGGTGCCCAGTTCAGGGTTGCCAGCCAGAACCAGCACACCGGCGCCAGCCCCGCAGCCCTCAATTGCCGAGTCAACGATCAATTTGAATAAGCGATCAAGGTCCAGGCTGGAGCTTAACTGGCGGCTCAACTGGAGCATATTCTCCAGCTGGTCATTCCGGCGGGTGAGCTGGATATCCACCTGCTGGTAAATCCGGGCATTGGTAATCGCCAGTGCGGCCTGATTGGCGAACGTATCCAGCAGCTCACGCTCGGTGTCAGGGAATGTATGAGGTTGATCGTAGTAAACCGCCAGCATTCCGATGATCCGTTTTGGCCCCCTGAGCGGCAGGTACGCATAAGCAGTAAATTTCTCGCGGCGGGCCAGGAGCAAAGCTGCCGCTGAGATATCCGCATCCTCTGAACCAATATCAGGGACAATAACACTTACGCCATCTTCCAGGATATTTTCCCTTTCAGACGAGGTCAGGGGGACCGCAATATCCCGGGACCGGATATAGTGCTCAGAGGAAAAACCCTTCGCCTGGGTCAGGATCAGCGAAGGATGCTCCGATTCGTTCTCCAGCAGGTAGATCGCTGACTTGGCGCAGCCTGAGATATCAACCACCGATTCGGCAATCAGTTCAAGGAGCTTTTCCGGGTTGAGAGCGGCGTTTAAAACGGTGCTGATCTTATTGAGCTGGGAAAGCTGGATGGCCTGCTGCTGCGCCTCAGCGTACAAGAGCGCATTTTCCAGAGAGACCTCGGTTTGAGCAGCAATGGTGGAGAAAACCTCAAAATCCTTGTCGGTAAAGACCCTGCC
>JAFGNO010000225.1 GCA_016926985.1 Anaerolineae bacterium | reverse complement strand
TACTGGCCTCTGCCCCGAATTTGTCGGCAGCGATGAGATTGTATCACACGCAAATATGAGAGGCTACAGATGGATAGTTGCGAAGCTCCACAGCTATACGGGTTGACCTAACAATGAGTCCATTGTACTTCTCTCCTCGCCATTGTATAATCCCGTATGCACCTTTATTTGAATACCCAATAATAAGGCGATTGCCGGAGGAATGACATGCATATATCAGTTAAAGAGATGAATCGTGTGGACCTGGTTGAGGTTAATGGGCGGATTGACAGCAGCACGGCGCCTGAACTTGGTCAGACACTCAGTGGCCAGATTGATGCGGGGACGGTCAATATTGTTGTTGATTTGTCTGGTGTTGACTATATGAGCAGCGCAGGCCTCCGCGAGTTAGTGTCAGCCCTCAAGCGAGTAAAGAACTCCGGTGGGGATGTCCGTCTCTGCAATCCTTCTGAGCGTGCTATGGAAGTGCTTGAACTGGCTGGTCTCAGCTCGATTTTTCAGATTTTTGACGATCCGGTTGTCGCAGTTGGCAGTTTTTAGCCCACGCTTGCGGTGCATTTGCCATGGCACAGACGCGCCAGTTGGTTGTTAGCGGTTACTACTCCAACATCCCATTGATAACAAACTTCATTGCCGAGGCAGCCGAAGCTGCTGGTTTTGGCGAAGCCCAAACATACCACTGCCAGATGGCAGTGGATGAAGCCTGTACCAATGTTATTGAGCACGCTTATGGTGGCGAAGGGATAGGTGATATCACGGTTATCTGTCAAATAGAGCCCGACAGGTTTGTGATACAGGTTCTTGATAGCGGCGATCCGTTTGATCCGGAGGCTGTACCGGTTCCACTGGTAGCAGATGATCTGGACGCGGTCACGCCGGGGGGCATTGGACTGCACTTGATGCGCCAAATGATGGACGATGTCCGTTTTGAGTTCAGCGATGCTGGGAATCAGTTAACCATGGTCAAGCATATTTTGTCTGATAGTCCAGAACCGTCCGAGCCATATTATCCGGTTGAATGGCTTGATGCCGATCTGGCGGTTATTAGGCCTCAAGGGCGTATTGACTCGGCAAATGCCCAGCTTTTTGAAGAGACACTGCTGTCAACATTGGATGACAGAGAAATCTCTCTGGTGGTTGATATGGAGAAAGTTACCTACATATCCAGCCGGGGATTGAAGTCTTTGATAGCGGCCTGGCGTATTGTCAGGTCCCAAAATCGTGATGTGGTGCTCGGCTCGCTGAATGACACGGTATTGGAAGTATTGGATACAATGGGTTTCACACGGGTTTTTACCATCTTTGACTCGCTGGAAGAGGCCGTGAACTACTCAACCAGTGCGTCAAAACGTCTGGATAGTCAATAGAACAGTCTTACCGGTATGTTTATTCTTACAGATCTCCATATCCAGATTGTTATGGCAGCGTTTGCCGTTTTGATAGGAATACTCGCCCTGACAGCTTTGCTGAACCAGCCCAAAATCCTTACTGTGCGATTGCCTGCCAACCTTGAGAGTGCCAACACTCTGTACAATTATCTCCTGGCGTTTTGCCGCGACCTGGATATTGAGGAGCAGTGTCTGTTTCACTGCCGGCTGGCGCTAGACGAAGCATGCACCAACATTGTCCAGCATGCTTACCAGAACCAGGCTTCTGGGACAATCAAGGTATTGATCAGGTACGCAAATCCTACGTTTACCATTGTCCTGACTGATTATGGTGAGCCCCGCCAACTATATGCGTCTGATGATCTAGCTCCTGCCAGAAGCCTTGAAGAGGTCAGCCCTGGTGGGCTTGGCCTGTTCTTAATTCATCGGGTAATGGACCGGGTTTCCTATCGATCGGGCACTGGCGCCAACCGCTTAATGATGGTCAAGCACTGCCTCCCTGGCCACGCGGTTACGCCCTCACGGTAGCCTTCAGGTGAATCCAATGCCGCAGGCTGTCACAATCATAACCGCAGCAGTCTTTTTCTTTGGCATTCTTTTCGCCATGATTGCCTGGTTGATGTATCAGCGTGGGAAACGGCGTGGTCAGCGCATGGCGGAGGAGCTTGTTCGCCTGAACGAAATAGGGCGGCAGTTTCTTCGTTCAAAGCTTGATGTCGATAGCCTTGTTGAACTTGCCTATAACCTGGCAGATGATATTGTTCCCACATCTTACTTCCAGATTGGTTTGTTCAATGGTGATGACTATCATGCCAAAATCTGGATCAAAGATGGTGAACGCCAGCCGGCTACAGTTTTTCCTGATGCAGGCAACAAGGGGATAATTGGATGGGTTCGCGAATCAGGTCAGCCGCTTCTTGTACACGACTTTATTGCGGAGCGCGCGCACCTTCCGGCTATGCCAGCTTTCTCAATGGACTCCCCTCCGCTTTCGGGGTTGTTTGTGCCGATGATTGCCGGGGAATCGACCATAGGTATCATCTCAATCCAGAGCTATCAGGTAGGGCGATTCAGGGAGAATGATAAACGGCTGCTGACTGCCCTGGCCAATCAAGCGGCTTCTGCCATCAGGCATGCTCAGCTTTACGAGCATGCCTCTCGTCGAGCAGAGCAGCTTCACCTTATTGCCCGCGTGAGTAATCAGATCTCTGCAGTGCAGCCGCTGCCGGATATATTCAGGCAAATTGTAGCCCTGACCCGGGAGGCGTTTGGCTATTACTGTGTGTCTGTGCTTACGCTAAAAAACAACCTGCTGACGGTAGAGGCAAGCACCGATCCTTCATTTGCCCGCGAGATCAAAATCGAATATGGCGAGGGTTTGATCGGGTGGACGGCGAGTTCCGGCAGCTCTGCGCTGGCAAATAATGTTGCCAACGACCCCCGCTATAAAAAAGCCGGATTGCTCCCGCTGACTCGTAGCGAGGTGGCCCTTCCCCTTATGGTTGAGGACAAAATCCTGGGTGTTCTGGACGTGCAAAGCCAGGTAGTCAACGGGTTTACAGATGATGATGTCTCGGCACTTGAAACTCTTGCGTCGCAGCTTGCGCTTGCCATTGAGCAGGCAGAAATTTACGATGCGGAACGGCGGCTGGCGAGGCGGCTGGAAGCGCTTATCGAAGTAAGCCAGGCGGTGGTCTCCATTCTCGACCTGGACGATCTGCTTGATCACGTTGTTGAATTGATTGCAGAGGCTTTTGGATTTCAGCGCGTGCACATATTCGTCCGAATCGGTGATGTTCTCGTGTTCCGGGCGGGGGTTGGCGCTCATAGCATCGGCTGGCTGATCGATGAATTGTCCTACGAGCTTGACGATAAAGGCCTGATACCGCACGTGGCACGCACCGGTAAACCGGAATTGACGCGTGATGTCAGCGCGTCCGATGATTATATTCCCGGCCCTGGTGTTGAGGATTCGCGCTCAGAACTGACAGTACCCATCAGTATGGCGAGCCGTGTTATGGGCGTGCTTGATGTCCAGAGCACGGAGATAAGCGGGTTTTCGGATGATGATTTGATTTTGATGCAGTCATTGGCTGATTCAATCGCTGTCGCCATGCGTAATGCGGCGTTATATGCTAATGAGCGGCGCAGGCGGCATCTTGCAGATGCATTGCATGCAAGCAGCAGCAGGCTGGCTGCCAAGCTAGACTATGAAGATGTTCTTGTTGGTGTTCTTGAGGGGCTGCGCAGTGTTGTTGAATTGAATGCGGCTGGGGTGATTACCCTTAATGAGAATCGCGATATCGCGAGCTTCTATATCACAACTGGGCCGGACCTGGAGGGTTATATTGGTTTTCGTTATCCACTTTCCCCACAGACCCTGCAGGATAGCAGTGAATTTCGCGATCAGTTGATCGAGGTATTTGAGCGGCTCATTACCGTCCCGGTGTCGGGCGATGTCATTCTGGTTCCAATGAGGGTAGGGGGAGAGCTGGTAGGTGCGCTTATAGCCGACCGGACACCACCGTTTTTCCTTGAGCATGGTGATGAGACTATTGTGGCTTTTGCCAACCAGGCTGCGGTTGCCCTGAGCAACGCACGCCTCTATGCCGGGCAGCAGGCAGAAGCCTATGTGACGACCGTCCTGCTGCAGGTAGCTGAAGCGGTCAATGCCCAGGCGGATTTGACCGAATCGCTGGAAACAATTGCCCGGCTGGCGGCTCTTCTTGCCGGGGTTAACCGGTGCGTTATTTTTGCTTGGGACAGCGAAAACCAGGGCTATGTGCTCAAGGCGCAATACGGCATTTCTCGCCATCAGTATGCGGCTTTTTCTGATCGATTGCTGAGGGTTGATAAGTACCCGCTTCTTGATCTGCTCAGCATCGCAGATATTGCTCTTGAAGCCGGGGCGGGACATCAGATACCCGTACCTGAGCCGCTGTCAGAGCTTTTGCCAGCTTCCAGTGTGGTTTGCTTGCCGCTGCGCTCAAAAAGCGGCCCGGTCGGGCTCCTGGTTGCCGACAACCCGGGTCTGGGGTCTAACAGTCGGCTTCAGCAGATTTTGACCGGGATTGCTCACCAGACAGCTGCGGTTCTTGAGACAGCCCTGCTTCAAACGGTGGCTGTCGAAAGGGAAAGGCTGGAACAGGAACTTCAGGTTGCTCGAAATATCCAGGCTAGCTTTATCCCTGAGCATCCCCCCTCAATTCCCGGCTGGTTTATGGTAGCCGCCTGGGAAGCCGCCCGGCTGGTCAGCGGAGATTTCTATGATTTCCTCCAACTTCCGGATGGTTTGTGGGGCCTGGTGATCGCCGATGTTGCTGACAAAGGCATGCCGGCAGCACTGTTTATGGCAGTATGCAGGACGCTGCTGCGGGCTGCCGCAGCCAGCCACAAATCACCCAGGGATACGCTTATCAGGGTGAATGAGCTGCTTTTTCATGACGCCAGAACAGATTTGTTTGTGACCGTCTTCTACGCCATCTGGGATCCTGCCTCGCGGGAGGTCACGTATTCCAGCGCCGGCCACAATCCGCCCATCCTGTATCGACATGCTGACCAGTCGGTTATAGAGCTTCCGTGTAAGGGAATCGCGCTGGGGGTTCTTGAGACCATCGATCTCGAAGAGCGTACTCTGAAACTGGAACCTGGTGATATCCTGACCGTTTACACAGATGGGATCACGGAAGCCATGACGGCTGAGTATGAGCAATACGGGGTAAAGCGTCTGAAGGAGGAGCTCCAGCAGGCCGATGGTCGCGCAGACGGTGTTCTGGCAAAACTTCTCCAGAACATCGATGAATTTGTGGGCGGGGCGCCTCAGAGTGATGACCTGACTATCTGGATGCTCCAGTGCGCCCCTATCATCCTTCAGGATTAATCACATCGGCATAGCCACGACGGGGCTCTGCTATCAAGTCGGGGTTGAAGTAGTTAAACGTTGCATGTGATAGTCCTTCCATCACCGGGAAGGCCAGTGGCGCAACCCAGGAGACATCCTGCCAGAGGAAGATCACCATCACATAATCCCCGCCCGGGGATAGCACTACACCTGCGTCAGATATCGTGTCATAGGTGTAACCATGCTTGTGTGGCACTTCCACATAGACCGGCACACCGGACATAATCAGTGGCCCTTCGTCATTCAGTGCCATCACCTCAAGCATGGTCTGGCATTCTGACTGCGTGATATCCTCTGGATAGGCGGCGACCAACCCGCCTCCGCCATACTCTGCACACTGGTAGATCATATCCATCAGCATAGCCAGGTCTTCCGCAGTAGTCTGCATATACGGGTCTGGATTGGTATTGATACAGGTGCCGTTTGCTGCCGCTTCGCGCGCAGGGGAGTATCGGTATTGTGGCGGGTCCTCTTCATCGTAGGGGGCAACCATGAAGGTATTTTCCAGCCCAAGGTATTCCTGTATTGAGGCGTTGAAAACCTGCGTACCCCTGGAGATGCTGTCACCGCCAATATCGCGCAGCATAAAATTCGCGTTGAGGTTGCTTGACTCGGTCATTGTTTTCAAGACAACGTCAAATTCGTAGTTATACGGCTCCCAGGCCAGGTACCGGTAATACTCAACCATCAGCGGGATTTTCATGGTGCTCAGTCCCGCGTAGGCGATATCACAGTTAACTGGTAATGGGGAGCCCTGTCTCAAATCGAGGTTGATCTGCAGGCTGTCGCCATTGCTTTCATCGATGACATACATCGATACAACGCCCTCAAACCCTGAATTTGCCAGGTACTCTATCAGCAGTTCCTTGAGGGTGTCTATTGTCGGTTCTGGCGCACCCTGTTCAATCGCCGTCAATTCAACAACCCGGCTTACGGGCTGGAACAATACCCCGTCGATCTTCTCAACAGCGTCTTCCTGGTCCAGTGTATAGCCAGGGCGTCCCGGCTCAACTGACAGGGTATCCAGCCGGATAGCGGCAGGTTCTGGTGGGTGGTCGTACCGGGTTGCTAGGTCAGAGACCCAGGCCAGAAGCAGTTCAGGTGAATAACTGGCAATGAGATCGACGTGATATGCCTGCTCAGGACGACGCCACAGGTAATCCCAGAAACCCGACCAGAATGTTCCCTCTGTTCGAAGCTCATCTGCTCGCGAAAGCATACCATCCGAATCGACGCGGAATGCAACCTGATCTGGATACAGGTGGATCTCCTGGTCCAGGTAGTAGATCGTGACCGGATTGCCATAAACCTGCTCAACGCTGGCTTTTGCTTCAGCCAATGACAGGCCACTGACCGGAACCTCGCCAAGGATTAGGCCGTAGGGCAGGTGCTGGCGTTCGGCACTGAAGCCGCTCAACTGTGTGACCAGCAAAACAGTGGTAGCCAGTAGCATAAGCAGTCCAAGTACTTCCAGTACTGGAAACCTGCTGCGACGACGCGGTGCTGCGGTTGTTATCATATCTGCGATCCCTCGGTAGAAATCGCCATAAAGGCGGCGTTGATAGCGTCCTGGTCAAAATCGCCCAGTGCAAATTGGGTAGGGAGCCGAATCCAACTGTAGCTTGCGATTTCGGAGCAGAGTTCTCCTATCTGGTTAAGTGGTCGGCAGAGATAGGCGATGTCCAGGTGGTGCCCGTATATTCCGGGACGAAGTAACAAAGGACGGATAACATCTGCTTCCAGTTCCAGTTCTTCTCTCAACTCACGCATCAGTGCAAGATCGGGTGCCTCCTGGTTTCCAATCCAGCCGCCTGGCAGCCCCCAGGGAGTCCGGGCATGAAAGATATGCTCGACAAGTAAAACCTCGTCCTGGTCGTTGACTATCACTCCCGAAACGCCTGCAGTAAATCGTGGTTGAGTGAGGCGATAAACGCGCGTAGCAAGAAAGGCCAGTTGGGGGAGTCTCTGGACCCAGGCAGCGATATGATGTTTAGAGATATGCTTCATACCATCCATGTTATTTCGTCCGTACTGCTGCATGACTATAACAGGCCGCCTATGCGGTTGCCAATACTGCGGATGTGAAACAAAGCGATGGATAAAAGCCAGTCCGGGCGGATGATAATGCTGTTGACTTGCAGATGTCGTTTGCTTTTCGCAAACCGCGTTTCCACTGTATACTTGACCCAATACCGATTCATTAACCAAACAGATCAAGCAAGGAGAAACTCAGTATGCCTGCAACTGTGAAAGAATTATTTGCCGAACTGCCAGAGCAATTTGATGCCAGTGCCTGGGGTGGGGGGGACGCGGTCCTCGCCTTCAATATCAGTGGAGATCAAGGCGGTCAATGGGTCGCCCGCATCGCTGGTGAAGAGCTTAATATTGTGGAAGGTACGGCTGATGATGTTGACATGACAATGTCCTGTTCAGACGAGGATCTTCTGGCCATGGTCAATGGTGAGTTGAATGCCGTGAGTGCGTTCATGCAGGGCAAGCTGAAAATTGATGGGAACATGTCCCTGGCGATGAAACTCCAATCTCTGCTTGGGGCATAGCTCACACTGGCCCAGGAATACAAAGGCCCACCAGTAATGGTGGGCCTTTGTGTCGGGGCGGACGGATTTGAACCGTCGACCTCTACAACCCCATTGTAGCACGCTAGCCAAGCTGCGCCACGCCCCGATTGATACGTCAGTGTACCATATCATGCCTGGTACTGCAAAAATCATCCCCTGTTTTCAACCTGATTCTGTATTCAATCGGCTGTCCTTTGGGTCGCCAATGATTAACCGGGCGGATGCAAGCGTAAGGCCAACAAATATCCAGAGAATCGTGACGGCAGGGTGAAAGGATAGATTGAAAAAATAGTGGTCAAAAATGCCGTTGGCCAGTGCGCCTACCAGTCCGGCAAGGTACCCCAGCAGAAGCGGGTGCAGTGCTGGTTGATTGGCTGTTTGGCGGAAGGCGCGTAAAGCATACAGGAAGATGACTGCCATCAGGGCCATAAAGGCAGCAAGCCCCATAAGCCCCATATTGGAGGCAATTAACAGGTAGACGTTAGATACGCCCAGGTAGAGGTCGACATCCGGTGTGCCGGAAAACCCCACCCCCAGCAGCGGGTAGCGGGAGATCAGCCTGAGGGCGTCAGCATATTCGCCCAGGCGCATTTGTGTGGCCAGGTCGCCCAGTTGAAAGCCCTCTATCAGGCGCGTCACGTAATACTGTGTCCAGGGTAGCACCAGGAACAATCCTCCCCCCACAGCCAGCGCAGCGAGAAGCTTCCGGTATTTGAGAGCTGCCACAAAAAGAAGCACACAGGCAAACGCCAGAAGCGATCCCCTGGAAAAGGTCAGGATCAGGGCAATAACCAGCAGCCCGACAGTGATCAGCCCATGCCAGCGCTTTCTGGTGATAGGGTGTTCGGAAATTGCCTGCGGCAGAGCCATGGCGCTGAGCATGACGAGGAGCCCGCCCAGCGAGTTTGGATCGGCAGTTGTGGCAATTGCCCTTTCGGGCAGTTCCGGATTCTCCTCAATATACCGGATGACCCCGCTGTCAGGGTATCCGATGATGCTCAACCGTTGCAGCAGCGAAGCAGCCAGGTCATCCGGGAGTATCCACAATCCAATGGCGAGCAGCGCCACCAGCAAACCGGCAATGAGGATGACCATAGAAAACTGGCGAAGGTCTCTGGGGGTTTTGAGGATGTCAACCAGCAGTAATGTGAACGAGATGCTGAGCAGTAGCTCCGCGAATCGCCTGATGACGGTTGATGTCAGGCCGGCATACCGAAGCCCGGCAACAAAGCTGAAAATGCTGAGCAGCATAAACAGGATAATGAATGGGTGAACAGGCGTGGTAGAAAGGCGCCGTCTCTTGCCGGTCATCCAATCACCCATATAAAGCAGAAATACAGCAGCCAGCGCAAGGTCCAGAAATGTTGGTGTGATAACAATTTTGACAGGAAGTGCCCCGTATGGGAGCAGGGCAATGATGGCTACCACAGCCCAGAGGGCATAATCCAGTCGCGAAAGGATAACGACTGCCCCGGCGAGTGCCACCAGCATCACACCGGTATAGATTGGGCCAACCAGGGACAGCGCTCCGCCTATTACGCCGCCCACAATGCCTAGCAGGGCGCCGATAATGAGGGCCTGCTTACGGGGGGTGTTGTGCACAAGCAGGTCTCTAGTTCTGTCGTCTGACATGGCCTACTTGTTCCTGAAGGACAATGCCGGTACACAATACCAGGGATAACAGGCTGGTTCCTGCTCCGAGCCAGTACGAAAGCGGCTGGTAGGTCATCTTGATGGTGTGGCCCCCGGCTGGAACCGGTATTGCCCGTAACCCGGCGTTGGCGCGCAGTGTCTGTGTATTTATGCCATCAATAGTCGTCCGCCAGCCGGGATAATACCATTCGCTGACAACCAGATAGCCATTTCCATCTGTATTAACGCTCAGCACAATTGATTCTGGTTTGTACTCAAGAACGTCTATGTTGGCTGTTGAAGTCTCGGTGGGCAGGTGGAATTCTGGCGGTTGCTCGTCGAGAATAACGGTCGAGCGTGGATCGAAGTTTGGATCGGCCAGCCAGGCAAGTGCCTGGTCATCGTCCTCTGCAACCAGGAAATTATGGACCATCCATGCTCGTGGATAGGGATCGGTGAGTTCGTGGAGATTGACATTTGTATAGTAGCCAAAGTCATCTGATACCAGGATAGTGCTGGGTTTCTCCAGTTCCATCCAATCGGTAAGTACATACTTGACTGCCAGAAGCTGATACAGACGATAGTTGGGCAAATGGTTCCAGTAAGCGTCAAGTGCGCTTAAACGTAGTGGGCTGATCCCGTAAATATCCTGGATGCCTAGCAGGGTACCATGGTTGTCTCGCAGGCCCAGCTTACCTTCCACTCTGTAAAGGTCTGTGTCCTGTTGGAGTCTATCCACCAATAGTGTGCTGTACAGATGCCGCTCAGAAGCAGGGATCGGCTCCCAGTTTGTTTTCCATGTCAAGCTGAACAGGTCAAATACGATCAGGGTCGTAATCGCTGCTGGCCACCATGCGTTGTATCGCCCCGGGAGCAGGGCTGCGATCGCCAGCCATGTAAGGGTCATGAGAAATGCCATCAGCACAATCCCGTTCGTGAGGGTTTGTGCGTCATCAGTGCCGATGAACTTGCTGATGATAAACATCTGGAAGGCCAGGAACCAGGCGATTCCGGTCAGGGTTCCCAGTGTCTTCCGTTGCGGTAAGGAAGGGGGCCGCTCCAGGAGTGATGAAGTCCCTAACCCGGTCAGGATGGCAACTGAGTAGGCGATGACATAAGCCAGGCGCTCCTGCCCCCTGAACCAGGAAAAACCGGGCGCAAACAGAAATGCGCCAGAGTGCAGGATGGTACGGCTTCCGAACGAGATTCCCAGCGCGAGCAGACCAATCCCACCCCAGAACCACGCCGATTTCTTCCTTCTACAGACGGCTGTGACGGACAGCACAAGCCCGGCAATTCCGCTGTACAAAGGAGAGTATTCGGTGACAATATTAGGGATGATCAGGTTGATAAGGTCAACAAACGGGAAGCCCCCGGAAAGCGCATCATATCCGTATTCGGCGCGGATGGTCAACCGCATAAACTCAAGTCCAGGTATGATCTGCACGGCAGCCAGCCCATAACCCAGCCCAAACACAGCCAGTAGCGCCAGTACCGTCTGCCATAGCCGCAGCTTTTGGCTATAGGCGCGATAGATGATATATGCCAGCATCAAATAAGACAGAAACAGGGTGGTTTGTGGGTGTCCGGCCAAAAGGCTGAGGCCGAGTGAGAGGCTGCTGAGCGCCAGCCAGCCAAACTGCCACCGGGAATGCTGCGAGGCGTTATATATTCCCAGCAGGCTGAAAGGCAGCCAGATTCCGGCTTCAAGGACTGCAAGCTGTAGTGGTGGATAACCGGTCTGGTATCCACCAAAGGACAGGGTGATGGCGCTGACCAACCCGGCCAGCGAGGAATCGGTCAACCTTCTGACGTACAGGTACATCCCAATTGAACCCAACCAGACATGGCCAATCGCTTCGATCTGCAGCGCTCCGTAACTCCATCCGCCAAAGAGCTGGCTGATGAAGATGGTTATCAGGCGTGGGGGGTAAAATACGGCGGCCTGTGTGTCTGCCAGGAATGGATGTCCGGCATAGTTATAGGGATTCCAGAGGGGGATTTCGCCGGATAAAAGTCGGCGAGCCTGGTAAGCGCCAAAAGCGACAAACTGGCCGGAGAAATCCCCGGTTGGATAGCTGACCTGGTTAACCGGGTTGGGGGTAATGACGCGCCAGAAATAGAATGCCCATAGCAGCGTCAAAACAAGGATTGAGAAAAGATCGAGCCGGATTCGCCCGGCTTTTAACCAGGTTGCTGTTCTTTGTGCAAATTGCATGTTGTCTGCCCGTGCGTTACTCAAGGCACGTAGTCTACGCTTACCGGTGTAACTGTCCCATCATCAGAAATTAATAATCCGGATGTGAGGACCGCGTTGTCAAAAATACCCTGGACTGGTGTCATAACCGGGGGATCCCATTCCTGGACGCTTATCAGTAAGCCTATCTCGTTGTCAGGCGCAGGGTGAGACGCAAAATAGATGCGATAATAGTCCTCAACAATCACATTGGTAGGCATCAGGTCTACCGGGTAAGCCCCTCCACCTGGGTAAGTATACAGGCCGCCGAGATATTCCATCGATTCCCCCATAAGTGATAGCGACAGGTGCATATTATCTTGCTGGCTGCCGGTATCGCTGGCCCGTAAGTATAACGTAACTGGCGCATACCCGCCTTCAACTGGCGGGTTATTATCCCACGTAACAGCTACGATCTCCAGCCCATTGAATGCAGACTGGATTGATATGGCCTCTGGGGGCACCTGGTTGACGGTATGGGGTAAAGCATACGCAGGCTGAATATAGGCGAATGGGATGCTGGCAGCCAGAACCAAGTTGATTGCGGTTAACAGCGATAAGACGGCTGCCCTTAGAGTGTCTGGTATCAGTTCCACAATTCCGCCCGCCATGAGGAGGCTCACGGCTGCTGCTGCCGGAAACAACAGCCGTCCCTGTGACCCATGTGTTTGCAGTGTCCATCGGAAGACTCCAGCAAATGTAATGAGAACCTGCAACAGCGCAAAGCTGTACAGCACCAGGCGATTCATTTCACGGGTGCGCGCATAACGGGCGATCATAACGATTACACCAGCCAGGGATATCAATGAGATCCCGGCATAGAAAAGATAGATTGGCCTGTCAACTGTGATATTGAGGGTTCCGAACCATGCCCAGTATGACATCCAGAATCCACGCCACTCACCCACTGCCATGAGCCAGTAAAACCCAGGTTCACGTCTTCCCGCAATATCCAGCATGGTCGATAGGCCGGAGACTTCACCGTAGAGCATTATGTTACGGGCGTACCACCATCCAGCTATACCAAGCCCGGTTGCTATGATAAAAACTGCTGCATACAAGCTTTGTTTGTGTTCGCACCGCCTGATGAGATCATATGCCAGAGCCAGGGCTGCAAGTGGGACAAGGGTCAGCCCGCTGAGTTTGGTGAGTGAGGCGCTGGCAAGCACTAAGGCAAGGGTGAGAGACCGTCTGGTTGTGAGCCCCTCCCCAACAATCCTGATGATCAGGAGTAGGGTCCATGTTCCCAGCAGGATCATGAGATTATCGTTATTCACGGAGCTGCCAATAAAAATCAGCATCGGGTTGGTAGCCATCATCCAGGCAGACAGGGCAGAAACAGCGGGTTTATCAGGCACAATGATTTGGGCGGCTTGATAGGCCAACGCAATTGATGCTGTGACCAGCGCAACGCTCAGCAGTCGGTTGACATGGATTGCCAGGACAGTGTTTTGCCAGGGGAATTGTTCGGCTTCGGTGTGGATCAACACATTCTTATTGTCGGGAACATGCGATAGCCCCAGTTTCCTGAAAGGGTTCAGCCGGTATACCGCTGAATAGTCAGTACTGTCAACCCAGAATGTCGCAGCAGCGCTCAGGAGGTAATAAAGTGGGGGCTGGCTTCCTTCCTGCTGCCAGTCAGTGATAATGTCTGGCTGCTGGACTGGCAGTTTGCCTGTGGTGGCTATATGGTGCACCACGGGGTAATGAAGGTATTCGTCCGACACTTCTAATATTGGTGTGATGATACTGTAGAGCGTGCCAAGCACGGCAAACGCCAGTGGAGCCAGTTTTCCCCAGGCTTGCCAGACCTGCCGGGCAGGGAAACGGGTTAGTGCGGTCGATTGCTGGTTTGCTGGAATGTTTGGCATACAGACTGGTAAAACGCAATTGTGTCCTGGGCAATACGGTCCCAGTTGAAATGAGTGGCCAGTGCTTTCCCGGCTCTGGCGAGCTGCTCTCTCTTTTCGGGGTTTTCAATCAACGCCGCCATGGCAGATGCCAGCACTTCAGCAGACCGGGGCGGGATCACCGCAGCCGCAGTCTCCAGCAAATCCCTGTCAAATCGGGGCGTTGTGGTGATCACCGGGATACCGTGAGCCAGGGTGGCAAGAAGGGTTGTACGGCGCAGTGAAGCGCCATCGATATAAGGCAAAACAGAGAGGTCGCTGGCATACAGGCATGCGCTGGCCTCCTCATCACTGACCGGGCCGGTCCATGTCACAAAAGGGGTCAGGCACCTCTCGGCGATCAGCCTGTCAACCTTCTGACCGTAAGCAATATTGGCAGGGTCGTTTGAGCCGGCTCGGTCCCCGATCATCAACAACCGCACATCGCAACCGGTTTCCCGCAGAATAGCAGCCGCTTCGACCAGGTCAAGAACCCCTTTGCTCTCGTTCAGTATGCCGAAATGTGAGACCAGTATGCTGCCCGGATCGAGTTGATACCGCGCACGCTGTAACACTCGGCTGTATCCTGGCGGGGGGGCTGTGTCGAGGTTAATACCGATCGGGATACGAGCCACATGAGGGTGCTGCCAGTTCCCTATTACAGCAAGTGAATCTTCCTGATTGGTCACAATGATCCCATCGGCGTCCGCCGCGAGTTTTCTGACTGCCTGCTCCCTCAGGCCAAACCAGTGGGCTTTGGGGAATAAATAGGGCGTGAGCAGGTCATGGTAGGTCACTATAACCGGGACATGCTGAATCCTGGCGGCCTGCCAGAAAATTGCCGGGTGCATATTATACGCCGCCGTTTGAAACTGGATGCTGATCACATCAAACTGGTTTTCCTGTACCCACCGGTTCACCTGGCGCAGGGTGCACCAACCCCAGGTTTTCCCTGCCTTGTTTTGAACAAGGATATCATCTTGTTGACCGGGGTTCACCAGCCTGCGGGTGAATATGCTGATTTGATGCCCGTGCCGGGCAACTGAGGCGAACAGCCTTGCAGTGTAGTCTGCGATTCCGCCAGGCATGGGTGGATACTCGCCGGTTATGACGCCAATTCGCATAACTTACCCTCTCAAACCGGAGCGGATCACCTGGCAGTAAGCACGAAGTCGTTCTTTGCGCATTGCCCGTTTATGTCCGATCGCCCACTTGATCATTTCCAGGATCAGTTGCCACAGGTAGCTCAGCATGATGAACGTCCATACCAGCATTCCTATCAGCTGACCATGGTGTTTGGAAAAATACCTGACTTTGCTGCTTTGAAAGTAGATATGGCGCCGGGCGACCACCTGGTCACTGCTCTTACCGCCGTAGTGGATGATCCGGGCAGGGGGGTAGTAGACAATCTCCCAGCCGGCTTCCTTAATCCGCTTCTGCAAATCGATTTCTTCAAAATACATAAAAAATGCTTCGTCAAATCCCTTGACTACCTCAAAAGCTTCACGGCGTACCAGTAATGCTGTTCCCTGCAGCCAGTCAACAGGCGTAACAATATCCGGGTCAATATCCTGCATATAGTATCGGTTGAGAAGTCGTCGGGGGGCTATCGGCTCCAGCCAGGTGCTCTCAAAAATGGCTGTGCGCAGCGTGGGGAAGCGGCGCCGTGATGATTGGACGCTTTGATCAGCATTCAACAGCTTCGGACCAATAACTCCAATTTCCTGATGCTGGTTCAGGTAGGTGAGCAGCATATCGAAAGCGTTTTCAAGGACAACTGTATCAGGATTCAGGATGAGAATGGCCTGTCCTGATGACCGGCCAAAGCAAAGGTTGTTCGCACGACCGTACCCGGTATTTTCTTCCAGGGTGAGCAGGGCCACATCCGGGTGCTTTTCCCTGATCGTCTGGACACTCTCATCACTGGAGGCATTGTCCACAACAATGATCTCACACTGGATTTCAGGTGTTGTGCGGAGGTTGCTCTTTACAGAAACGAGGCACTCGTGAAGAAGCGCCGCAACATTCCAGCTTACAATGATGATTGAGAGATCGACGGTTTCAGTGGCTTCCATCTGTCATCTGTAAGAAAAGAGCGGCTGGGTTTGCCGCTCAACAGGTACTTGACTGATATTATAGGTTGTCGGACCAAACCCGCAATATTCCTATAGCTTACTCAGCGTTTTCATCCGTCACCTCGTCTTCAAATTCCAGTTCCGTGTCTGCCTCTGGCTCAGTCTCTACAGTATCATCCGGTTCGATTTCGTCGTCTTCGTCATCCAGTTCTTCCTGACCAACAAGGGCAGTTTCGTCTGGGTTTCCACGCTTGATCATCCAGTCGTGCAGCTCTTCTTGTTCTACTGCGTCCAGGCTGAGCCCTATCCGCTTGCGGTCGGCATCAATACTGATCACCCGCACCAGTATCACATCACCTTCCTTGGCCCACTTGCGGGGATCCTGAATATTGTAGGAGGCCATCTCGCTGACGTGAACAAGCCCGGTGATACCCATCGGCAGTTCAAGGAATATTCCATATTCCGCAACGCTGCTGATTGTCCCTTCAACCAGTGTTCCTACTGCCATCTGCTCCTCAACGTCATCCCAGGGATCGGGCAGCACCACTTGCCGGTTAAGGCTGATCCGTTCACGTTCAACGTCGATCTGGTCAATCCGGGCTTTAACCAGGTCGCCAATGGACAGGATTTCGCTGGGGTGATTGACATGCTGCCAGTCCAGTTTTGAGATGTGTATCAGTCCGTGAACGCCATCGCCAATATCGACAAAGGCGCCATACTCTGCCAGCCCGACTACTGTTCCCTCGATAACCTGTCCGGCATCCAGGTTGGCAAACAGGTCTTCGCGCACCTCACGGGCTGCAGCCGTTTCAGACATGACCAACCTGTTACGCCGCTGGTTAACCTCAATGACCTTGACCTTTATGGTTTGCCCAATCAGGTCATTTTTGGCTGCATTCAGCTTATCGATAGAGGATGTCCGGGGGGCGTTAGCCAACTGGGAATTGGGGACAAAACCGCGCAGGCGGCCAAAAGTGGCCAATACACCACCCTTGTTGGCGCCAATGATCTCAACATCAATGACTTCATCATTTTCGGACAGAGCCGTGGCTCGATCCCAGTCCTCTAATGTCAGCGCTTTGGAGATGGAGACAAGGAGATCGCCATCACTAACCTGTCGGATGACGTATACCATGATCTCGTCGCCGGGGCCAAGAGAGGAGCGAATTTCCTCGCTGAGGTTGTCAAGGTCGCGTCGCGGGACAATTGCATCGCGTTTTGACCCAACATCAACGATAATCTCGTCATCACGGACTTCCAGCACCAACCCCTTGATGATTTCTCCTCGCTTTGGCTCGTCAAATTTGTACGAGTCGAGCATCTGGGCAAAATCGAGGTTGTCCTGTTCTTCCGTTGCTGTATCCACTGATTGTACTTGCACTTCCGGTGCCATGCTTGGTATCTGACTCCCTTGTTGAATTTTTCGCGCGGGGTACCCGCGCCTATAAGAAGAGATAGAGAGGTGGTAGCTGCTGTCCGTGCAGCCAGGGTAACTTGCCCGAGGTTCAGTGTTGACGAGGTCGTATTGGCATTCCTGGATGTTTTGCGGACACCATTAACCGCCAGTTGTCCCTGTCTCTTCCTGAGGGGGGAGTATAAAGGGTTTTGCAACATAAATCAAAATCCCACAGTTCCTCCTGCGACTTTATGATTGTGCAAGTTGTAACTGGAAAAGATGGATGGCGTTATCAGTTGTAAGGCGGACTGCATCCTGAAGGGACATCTGGAGTATTAGCGCAAGCTGCTCGCAGACATGGAGGACATATCCCGGCTCATTGCGCTTGCCCCGGTGGGGTTCCGGTGTCAGAAATGGGGAATCGGTTTCAATCAGGATCCGGTCCGATGGGATTTTTGCGGCAACTGAACGCAGCTCATCTGCTTTCTTGTAGGTCAGCGGCCCGCTGAACCCGATATAAAAGCCGAGCCTTATCAAAGCTTCAGCATCATCCTGGCTTCCTTCAAAAGAATGCAGCACTCCCAGGCGTTTTCCGGACTCGTCCCTGGCCCAGAGCGCCAGCGCGTGGAGCATGTCGTGGGTGGAGTTCCTGTTGTGCAGAATAACAGGCAAACCCACTTCTGAAGCAAGTATTAGCTGGGCGCTTAACCATTGTTTCTGCACAGCAGGTGGGATTCTATCCCTGTAATAGTCAAGTCCAATCTCCCCGATTGCCACAACTTTTGGGTGTTGGCTCAGTCCTTTGATAGCACGAAGGGCCTTGCTCGGGTCTCCCGGATCGGGGCCCAGGCTGTTTGGATGGAATCCCACAGCAGCAAAAATGGAATCATATGTTTCTGCCAGCAGGACGGCTTTTTCACTGGTCTCAAGGTCCAGCCCTGGCACCACCATGGCGCGTACACCTCGCTCGAATGCACGCCCAATCACTTCCTCAAGTGTGTGCTCAAAGACTGGTTGGTACAGGTGGCAGTGCGTATCGACCAGTTGGATGCTATCTGACACCGTAGGGCTGTCTCCTCTGTTGTGTAGGCAGGCGGGATTATTCGATCCCTGCAATCTTGAGGCCAGCCTGGATAATCGCATCCAGCTTATCCTCATGGGTTGTTTCGCAGTAAACGCGGATGAGCGGCTCTGTGCCGCTGAAGCGTATCAGCAGCCAGCC
Organism: Anaerolineae bacterium; assembly: GCA_016926985.1. GTDB lineage: Bacteria > Chloroflexota > Anaerolineae > Aggregatilineales > UBA3940 > JAFGNO01. Next base: position 3,394 of record JAFGNO010000225.1, on the reverse strand, counting down.
GCCGTCTTCCAGGGCATATTTGTAACCATCAAGGGTGATGATGTCCTGCACAGCGAGCCCGGCAACCGAGTCGGGGCGCGCCTTATTTACCCGTTCCTGCACTTCTTCTTTCATCTCTTGATTGACCAGCCGGGTATCGACTCGTTTGTAGAAATGAGGCCCTACTTTGCTGTAGAGATGGTCAATCAGTTGGGTGGGTTTCATCCCTTTCTTCACCATGAAGTCAAGCAGGAATAGCCCGGCCAGGATCCCGTCCCGTTCGGGCACGTTGCCCCGGAAGGCGAATCCGCCACTCTCTTCTCCGCCGATCATGGCATCGGTTTCAAGCATCTTGGGGGCAACATACTTGAATCCAACACCTGTCTCGTATACTGGAACATCGTAGAGCTTTCCCAGCTTATTGAGCATTGTGGTGGTCGAGAGTGTCTTTACAATTGCACCGCGCTCGTTGCGAATTTCCAACAGATAAAGGGCAAGCAGGGCATACATCTGTAACTGGTTGATAAACTCGCCGCTCTGAGTTCCGGCGCCTACCCGGTCTGCATCGCCGTCAAAGATGATGCAGACATCTGCTGATAATCTGACTGTCGCTTCCAGCCCTTTGTCTACATTGGGCGGGATAGGTTCAGGGCGGGCCATCTCAGGGAATAACGGGTTTCGCTCGTTATGTATTTCTGTAACGGTTGTTGTGCCGCCGGAAAGCAGGCGCGGGAGCCAACCAATCCCGTTGCCCCACATGGGTTCAACCACAATGTGGAAGCCCGCATCTTTGATAGGCTGCAGGTCAATGAGATCGGCCAGATGGTCAATATAGGCAGTATCTGCATCAAAATAGACCACCTTGCCGGAAGCCAGTGCTTCCCTTAGCGGCATTCTTTTGACATTCCCGATGTCAGGGATCGAAGCTTCGATCTCTTTCAATCCCTCCGGGTCGACCGCGCCGCCATGGTGGTCGCGCACTTTGAAGCCATTGTCCCAGGGAGGGTTATGACTGGCAGTGATATTGATTCCCCCTGCTACTTTTCGTTCGACCACGCCATATGATATGACCGGTGTGGGTGTTGCATGGTCGGTCAGCCAGACCTTGATGCCATTTGCTGCCAGGACTTCCGCTGCTGCAGCCGCAAAATTCTCCGAGTGAAAGCGCTGATCGTAGCCAATAACGGCGCCGTTCTCTGTTCCTCCTCGCTTCAGAAGATAAGTCGCAAATCCCTGGGCGCATCGGCGCAGGTTGTCAAATGTATAGTCTTCTGCGATGCGTCCGCGCCAGCCGTCAGTGCCAAATCGGATATCACTCATTGTTCTTTATCTCCTTTTGCAGCCGCTTCATATCAGCATCAACCATCATCTCTATAAGTTGTTGGAACGTATATTTCGGTTCCCAGCCCAGGATCTGCCCGGCTTTGCTTGCATCCCCTACCAGCAGGTCTACCTCAGCTGGGCGCATGAACCGCTGGTCCTGCACCACGTGGGCTTTCCAGTCCAGGTCAGCATGTTCAAATGCGACCCGGCAAAGTTCCTCAACAGAGTGTGTTTCGCCGGTCGCAATCACATAATCGGATGCCTCATCCTGCTGGAGCATCATCCACATTGCCCTGACATAGTCTTTCGCGTAGCCCCAGTCCCTCCGTGAATCCAGGTTGCCCATAACGAGCCGGTCTTGCAGCCCCAGCTTGATCCGGGCGACGCCATCTGTTACTTTCCGCGTTACAAATTCAAGCCCCCGTCGCGGTGATTCGTGGTTGAACAGGATACCGCTGGTGGCATGAAGGCCATAGCTCTCGCGATAGTTTACCGTGATCCAGTGTCCGTATACCTTGGCCACACCGTACGGGCTTCGCGGATAAAATGGCGTTGTCTCTTTTTGGGGGACTTCGCGCACTTTGCCGAACATCTCCGAGCTGGAGGCCTGGTAAAACCGGATGCCAGAGTCAATCGTTCGGATTGAATCAAGCAGGCGGGTGACGCCAAGGGCAGTTACTTCCCCGGTGAATACGGGCTGCTGCCAGGAAGTGGGGACAAAACTCTGAGCGGCCAGGTTGTAGACCTCATCCGGGCGATATTGTTCGAGAATCTGGGTAAGGGATGTCTGATCGAGCAGGTCGCCTGAAACCAGGGTGATTCGGTCTTGAATAGCTCCAATTCGTTCGAAATTAACCGTGCTTGACCGCCTGACCAGGCCAATGATCTCATAGCCTTGATCAAGCAGAAATTCGGCAAGGTATGAACCATCCTGTCCAGTGATACCGGTAATAAATGCTTTTGGCATAAAAATGCTCCTATCAGGCGTTGCGACTGCTGGTGCGTTGCCGCCAGTCGTTCAGCACATCTCTCAGGGTATCTTCAAACTGGTATTCGGGTGTCCAACCGGTGGCTGTCCACACTTTGGTTGGATCGCAAACGATTATGGGTACTTCAACCGGTCGAAATCGCGAGGGATCCTGCCGGACCTCGATTGAAGCTTCTGTCATGGTGAGCAGGCAGTCCAGCAGTTCCTGGATGCTGTACGCCTGCCCGGTACCAATATTGTAGACACTTCCCGGCTCGCCTTTTTCCATCAGCAGGACATAGGCGCGGACCATATCCCGAACGTCTGTGAAGTCCCGCATTGCTGTGAGGTTGCCTACCAACAGGACCGGCTCTTTCAGGTCAGCTTCGATTTCAGCAATCTGGCTGGCAAAGGCTGGTGCAACAAACTGCTTGCTCTGGCCCGGCCCAATCTGGTTGAAAGGGCGCACACGGATGGCAGCAAGATTGTGACTGAGGAAATATTGGCGTCCCAGCATATCCTGCGTGAGCTTGCTGACGCTGTATGGACTGGATGGGTTCGGCGGCTGCGCCTCGTTCAGCGGGAGATCGTCGGGCGAGATTGGCCCATAGATTTCAGCGGAGCCCACTACAAGGAATCGGCTGTCCAGTTCAAGCCAGAGCATCTGGTGCATGAGATTCAACTGCGAGAGTATGTTGTTTCTCAGCGTTTCCCAGGGATTCTCAAATGATCGGGGTACGAAGCTCTGCGCAGCGAGATGATAGATATGCGCAGGTTTTATCTCAGCAAGCAGGCTTCTGACAGCTTCATCGTCTGTCAGATCGATCTGCCTGAGGTGAACACCCGCGCTGCTCAGATACTGGTAGTTTTCTGTGGGTAAATAGGTTGTTCCAAAGACTTCCACAGTCCCCAGCCTCAGCAGATGCCAGGCAAGGTGCCTGCCGACAAAACCATCTGCGCCGGTGATTAGTATTCTCACTGCTCCCCTCAGGCCATGGACTCAAGGATAGACGGCGTCAGTATACCGTAACCGCTGTAATAGGGGCAACGGTGGTGATCGCAAAATCAGATGGAACGAAGCAAGCCCGCCCATTGTGAATAATGGGCGGGCAAACGGTACTTTGT
>JAFGNO010000037.1 GCA_016926985.1 Anaerolineae bacterium | reverse complement strand
CAATCCCCACCATTGATGCACTGAAACAACGGCTTTCTGAGGTAGACTGATGGCTGAAAGCACAGGCAAGCACGCCGAGCGTGGCGCTCCCAGCTATGTCTGGCGGGACGGACAGGAACGCCGGCTGGCCATGATCCGCCGCTGGGGAGAAACCGGAAACACGCAGATTCTGGTCGATGGCTGCGGTATAGGGGCTTATGCCGTCCGCCTGCTGGAAGACAGCCCTTATATCCATGCATTCGATATCGAGTTCGAGCGAGTAGGCGTTGCCAGGCAGTCTGTTCCTCATGCGCTGGTATCGGCGGCTGAGGCAGTGCCTTACGCGGGCGATACCTTTGATCTGATCCTCTCTCATGAGGTCATTGAGCACGTGCAGGATGACCGGATGGCCCTGATAGAGATGGCTCGCGTGCTGAAACCTGGCGGTCGGGCTGTGATCTTCTGTCCCAATCGCTGGTATCCGTTTGAAACACACGGGCATTATTGGCGCGGGCGATACCACTTTGGCAATACACCACTGATTAACTATTTTCCTGACCGGTGGCGCAATAAGCTTGCTCCCCATGTCCGCGCTTACAGCAAGCGTGATTTGTTTCAACTGATTGAGCGACTGCCTCTGAAGGTGGTTTACCATACGCGAATATTTGGGGGTTATGATAATATCATTGCCCGTTTTCCGCGGACAGGCAAGGCGATCCGTAAATTTCTCCATGGTGTGGAGCGAACCCCATTACGGCTGTTTGGCCTGTCTCATCTGCTGGTCATAGAAAAGGTAGAGGCGTGAACATCGATCTGCCAATAATCAACCAACTGAGGGAAACGGCAAAGCTGGCAGCTTTGGGTGCAGGCGAGATCGTCCGCAGTGAGTTTGGAAACCCGCAAAACATCCGGCAGAAATCAGGTCCACGCGATTTGGTCACCGAGACCGATTACCATGCCCAGGAAGCGATATTGTGCATCATCCGTCAGCGTCATCCTGAACACAGCATCCTCTCTGAGGAACTCCCTGATGGGCAGGTACAGCCTGATGGCGCCCTGACCTTTCCGCCCGGATTTCTGTGGGTGATCGATCCCCTAGATGGCACCACCAATTTTGCCAACTCGCTACCGTTTGTCAGTGTATCTGTAAGCGTAGCCTATGATGGGATCCCTGTTGCCGGTGCAATCTACGATCCGCTCCGTGATGAGCAATTCCTTGCAGGCAGCGGGCTGGGATTGACCCTGAATGACAGCCCGGTTCCTCCTATCCCGGAGAGAGCCATTCATGAAGCAGTTATTGCTGTCGACTGGGCGCATACGCCTGGCAACCGTGATCGGACTGTAAACACTGTGGTGACACTGGCCTCTCACTGCCGGACAGTTCGCTCGTTGGGGTCTGCCGCGCTGGGGTTGGCCTATGTGGCTGTTGGACGGCTTCAGATGTATCTGAACTTTGGACTGAAGCCCTGGGATACTGCCGCAGCGTCGGTCATGCTGCGGGAAGCAGGGTGTGTACTGGTTCATCCGGATGGGGCCCCCTGGAAGTTTGGAGAACCGGCCGTATTTGCCGGCTGCCAGAGGTTGATCGATCAGGCGCTCTCACTTGGTCAGTTGATGGTTTAACGTTGAAATTACCACGATCTCTCATCCAGACATGGCTTAAATGGCTCACTCCTGGCATTGGCGTCAAGCGGTGGCTGTTTGTGCTTTTCCTGGGTGTTACGGCGTTTGGGCTTGGATTCGGGTTGGTGCTGCTCCAGTTCTTCCGGGACAATCCAATTCCCACAGTTGAATATATCCTCACTCTGGGGGGGGCGTCGATCTGGCTGCGTGCAGCCCTTGCTGGATTTGCCGGGTTTCTCCTGATTGCCATCGCAATCTACCGGATCAATCAGGCGGTTCTTGTTCCGCTTGATGTCGACCATATCGATCTTGTTGATGCGCTGATGGACTACCGACAGCGCCAGCGCGGCCCGCGTATTGTTGCCATAGGCGGAGGAACCGGGCTTCCCACACTGTTGCGCGGTCTGAAGAAATATACTTCAAATCTGACGGCAATTGTCACAGTTGCTGATGATGGGGGAAGTTCAGGACGTCTCCGGAGAGAACTTGGGGTACTTCCCCCTGGCGACTTCCGCAACAACATCGCTGCCCTGGCTCGTGATGAGGACCTGATGGTCCAGCTTTTCCAGTACCGGTTTGGCAATGGTGGTCTGGAAGGACACAGCTTTGGGAATCTCTTTATCACCGCTTTAAGCGGCGTTACCGGGAGTTTTGAGCAGGCGCTTGTTGAGAGCAGCCGTGTCTTGAATATTCGGGGAAAAGTGCTGCCCTCCACCCTTTCAGATATGACCCTGATGGCCGATCTCAGGGAGGTCCAAACCAATCACACCCGTCGGGTCTTGGGAGAATCGGCCATTCCTGAAGTCAGCGGCATCATCGAAAGAGTATTCCTCGAACCGGACAATGTGCCTGCTTACCCTGAAGCAGTGAGAGAGATTTTATCTGCCGATCTGATTGTGGTAGGCCCTGGCAGTCTGTTTACCAGCATTCTGCCCAACCTGCTGGTACGGGGTATCACCGAAGCTATCAAGAGAAGCCGTGCCCGTTGTGTGTATGTCTGTAACGTTGCCACGCAGCCAGGCGAGACGGACGGGTTTTCAGTTGCTGATCATGTACAGGCTGTCGAAAAGCATGTGGGATCAGCCCTCTTCGATGTTATACTTGTAAATGATTACTTTCCTCCACTGGAGGAGGATAGTAAAACAGATTATGTCCGTCTGGAGCCTGTTAGCGGGAAATCCCGGATGAAAGGCCGAATAATCAGCGCCCGGCTTGCTGATGAAGAGCGCCCCTGGCGGCATAATTATGATCGGCTGGCCCAGGTTGTTATAAATCTGGCCGATACGAAAGATATGTAACCCGTATAATACAAGTTACCTGTTTAAGCATTAACGGAAGGAGTTTAACAATGGCGGTAAAAGTAGGAATCAACGGGCTTGGCAGGATTGGACGTCAGGTGTTGAAGATCATGAAGGAGCGCCATACGGGCGACTTTGACGTGGTGGCCTTCAATGACCTCGGCGACCTGCCCACCATGGCCCACCTGTTCAGATATGACTCCAATTATGGCAAATTTGAGGGCGATGTTGAGGTTAAGGAAGATGGCCTCGTCATCAACGGGGATTTCATCAAGGCTCTCTCCCAGCCCGACCCGGCCGCCTTGCCCTGGGGCGATCTGGGTGTGGAGATTGTGATTGAGAGCACCGGGCGGTTCCGCGATCGCGCCTCAGCATCCAAACATCTGGAAGCGGGCGCTAAAAAAGTTGTGATCAGCGCTCCGGCTAAAGGCGAAGACCTGACCCTGGT
>JAFGNO010000224.1 GCA_016926985.1 Anaerolineae bacterium | reverse complement strand
TCGTTCATATCCTCTGGTTGTCGCTCCCGTTTCCTCTGTTATACCATCTTTTCTTCCACCCCTATAAGATGTGGGTAACCCTTAGGGCTTAACCCGGGCCTTTAAAATCCGGCGGTCAGGCGGCATGGTTGTTCGAAACGGGGCGCGGCCCGAAAATGCCGCTCAGCGTGCAGGGGCGCTGAGCTCTGATGGATGGCGTGTGCATATCGGGCGGCGGTTCTACAGGATTGTACAGAACCACTTCAGAGGTAATGGCCTGACCATAGCGGCATCCCTGCCGGAAAGCAAAACGGCCCCTTGCGGGGGCCGTTTTGCTGCTTGTAGACAGTGGATCGATCTATACAGGCGCCAGTGTCCCGGCGAAAATCTGCCAGGCCAGCGCGGTTTTGGCTACCAGGCTGAGCACAATATACATGCGCTCACCAAACAGGTAGTTCTTCCACGGGCCGATCTTCTTGTATTGCAGGAACATGTTGATCGCGAAGCTGTTGAAGAAGATGAAGATCGAGACCATGATGGCGTAGACAAAATCGGGCGGCTTGGCTTCACCTTCACCTGCGCCAGCCAGGTACATCACCAGCGTGACCCACGGAAGGATGCCGGCAATACAGCCGTAGATAAACGTGGCCCAGCGCACCTTGTCGCGCCCCTCGTTGTCGTATTCCATCGCAATGCCGAAGAAGTTCATTGACGCGTTCAACCCGAAGATCAGGATCAGGCTGGGGAGGTCCCACATCCCGTTGAGCATGGCAATCAGGATCATCATCAGGGATGAGCTGAGTGCGTACTCATAGAACCGCGCCGGATTCATCTTGCGCTCCAGGCTGCGCACGTACCATTTATAACCAAAGGTCGACAGGCTAAAGTGCGCCACGGCACTCAGCAGCAGGAAAACGGCAACTGCGGGTCCAAAAAGAAGTTCGCCAACCTGCGTGCTGTTGGGAACCAGCTTGAAGGCTTCAAAGTCAAAGCGCAGGTAGTTGGTGAAAAAAGGGTAAGCGGTGTCGTTGCTGAGCACAATCATCAGGATGCCCTGAATCAGGTGCAGCCCGCCCATGATCGCGTTGAAGCGGCGCAGGCGCGTGTACTTTCTGTCATTGAGTGGCAGGGCATCTGCCGTGGTTGCTGTCATTGATTAACTCCTTGTTTAACAGTATAATATGTGCAAATGTATTTCAAATTATTGACAACAGTGTAGCGTGTTTGTCTGGCAATGTCAACTATGCTACATGATTATATGAAACGGTAGGATTGTGTCCCTGCCGCTGTTATAGTTTCACGTCAAGCTTATGTTGATGGAGCTAATAAATCCCTAATGCCGGTCTTTACCTTTAGCTTCACGGTTGATGCGCCCCTGGAAAAGGTTGCTGCCTTTCACAGTGATACCCGCGCCCTCAGGCGTCTGACGCCGCCCCCTGTATTTGTTCAGTTGCATGACATTGAGCCGCCAACCGAAGGGTCAATATCCCGATTTACAATGTGGTTTGGGCCCTTCCCGGTCCGCTGGGTGGCAGTTCACACCGGAGTTGGCCCTAATGGGTTCACCGATACGCTTGAAGACGGCCTTCTGGAGACCTGGCGCCACACCCATCGCTACACGGCAGAAGGCCCGGATCGGACCCTGATCAGCGAATATATTGTCTATCGACACCGCCGCGGCTGGCGTGGGCTGATCAGCCGGCTGTTGTTTGCCCCGCCCATGCTGTGGTTTCTGTTCACCTACCGCCGCTGGGTGACACGCAGATCCCTTACCACCAACCCGCGCACCCAGTGTTTTGCGGCTTAAGCAGGGCTTTGATTGGGGTCGGTCTGCAATGCACTTAACCAGGCTGGCTTCATCATGAGCTTATCTGCGCCCACCTGCACCGGATTACTGCCGGGTCTTCGCGATTTATGTGATTTTCAGCACAGTTTTGTACCTGTCCGCCCACTAAATGCTTGACAGGGGAGAAACTGGCCCTATAATGGTAGATGGAACCGGTTCCAAACTGGGGATAATCGGGTGGCTAAAAATTCTTCCACAATTCGCGATGTTGCGGAGCTGGCAGGTGTCGGTGTTGGTACCGTCTCCCGCGTTTTGAATGAAAGCCCTTCGGTCAGCGCAGAGACGCGCCGAAAGGTGCTGGCGGCTATTGAGGAGCTTAACTATCGTCCCAGTTCGGTGGCCCGCCTGCTTTCCAGCGGCGGCAAATCGCTGGCAATCGGCCTCATTGTCCCTTTTTTCACCCGTCCTGCTTTCGTTGAGCGGCTGAGAGGAATTGAAGCCAGCCTTGTCAACAGCCCTTATAACCTGGTTTTATACAATGTGGAAACGCCTGAACATCAGCAGGAGCTGTTTGAGCGCGTGCCTTATGAGCAGCGTGTGGATGGGGTGATCGTGATGTCTTTGTATCCCTCAGACGCCGATGTGGAACGCTTTGCCCGTTACAATCTGCCGGTTGTGCTGGTTGACGCCTACCACCCTCAGTTGCCTTCGTTAACCATTGACGATATTAACGGGGGACGCCTTGCCACCCAGTATCTCATCGATCTGGGCCACACCCGGATTGCCTACCTGAGCGATGATATTGACAGCCCCTTTCGCTTCCGGGCCAGCGCCCGGCGTCTACAGGGATATCAGCAGGCGCTGACCGATAATGGTATTCCTTTTAATCCGGAGTATCACAAGCAGGGTGAGCATGGCCGCTACCGGGCGCGCCATCTTACGACGGAACTGCTCGACCTGGATGACCCACCAACAGCCATCTTTACCGCCAGCGATACACAGGCATTGGGGACCATTGAAGCGATACGGAGCAAGGGGCTGAATGTCCCCGGCGATGTGTCGGTTATTGGCTATGATGATATTACTATCTCGTCTTATATCGGGCTGACAACGATCAGCCAGTCCCTGTATGAAACGGGGATCAGGGGCGTGCGGGCGATGTTAAAACGGCTCGACCAGAAAAATGCCGAGGTCACAGAGCAGGTTATCCCCGTATCGCTGGTAGTTCGTGAAACAGCCGCTCCGCTCAATGCAGCAACTGTTTGAGCTGCTGCCTGAGCGGTCAGGTTTGTTTGTGAGAGGCCCGCGCCACCGGGCTGTAGTGAAAGGAGAGGAGAATATAGCGGAAAAGGAGTACCCTAAGGCGATATGTTTCGTTGGGTTACATGCGGTGCCCGCCAGACTGGGTAGCGCCTGTACATTCGTTCAATCCTACCTATATGTGAGGAGAAGTCATGCTTAAGAAAAAGAGTTTGTTGTTGATAGTGCTCGCCATTGTTGCCCTGGCCCTGGTTGCCTGCGGCACCCCCGATGACGGCGAGGACGATGGCGGCGAAACCGGCGAGTTCATGTGTCCTGAGACATGGACCGGTCTGAGCGCCGAGCTGGATGCGGCCTGCCGCGGCGAATACGATGGCACGGTTGTAGTCATGAATGGCCCCTTCACCGACGAGGACGAGGTGAAATTCAACGAGTCCATCGCCGACTTTGAAGAGTGGACCGGGATTGACATCCAGTATACCGGCTCAAAGACCTTCGAGACTACCATTACGGCTTCAGTTGATGGCGGCGCAGCCCCTGACATCGCCGACTTCCCGCAGCCGGGCCTGCTGCTTGGCTTTGTGAAGGATGGCAAGGTCATCGATGTGAGCACCTTCCTGGACGAGAGCTGGCTTGAGCAGAACTACAAGCAGGCCTGGCTTGACATGGCAATGATGGACGGCATCATGGCTGGCATCTGGGCGCGTTACAATGCCAAGAGTCAGGTCTGGTACCCGGTTCCAGAGTTTGAGGAAGCCGGCTACACCGTTCCTGAGACCTGGGATGAGATGCTTGCACTCTCCGACCAGATCGTCGCCGACGGCGACGCGCCCTGGTGCGTGGGTATTGAATCTGGCGATGCGACCGGATGGCCTGCCACCGACTGGATGGAAGAGGTCATGCTGCGCACCACTTCGCTGGAGAACTACGACCGCTGGTCCTTCCCGGCCTCGCCGGAAGAGCGCCTGCCCTTCACCTCTCCAGAGGTGCTGAATGCGGCCCAGACCCTGAGCGATCTGTGGCTGACCGAGGGCTACGTCTACGGCGGAACCCAGGCGATTGTCACCACCTTCTTTGGCGACGCCCCTGTGCCCATGTTTGACAACCCGCCAAAATGCTGGCTGCACAAGCAGGGCAACTTCATCACCAGCTTCTTCCCTGAGGGCTCAGTTGCCGGTCAGGACTACGATTTCTTCTACCTGCCGCCAATTGATGATGCCTATGGCAAGCCCTACCTGATCGCTGGCGACATCTACGCGATGTTCAACGACCGGCCCGAAGTGCGCGCGGTGATGGACTTCTTCACCCGTGGCGACTCGCTCCGCACCTGGCTGGCTTCTGGTGGTGCGCTGTCACCGCACAACGATGCTGCCCTTGACTGGTATGGCGATGATGTCGAGCGAGGCATTGCCGAACTGGTGGCCAATGCTGATAGTGTCCGCTTTGATGGCTCCGACCTGATGCCCGGCGCAGTGGGCGCTGGCTCATTCTGGAAGGGCATGACCGACTACTTCAGCGGTGTGGTTGACCTGGAAACGGCGCTTGCGGAGATCGACGCTGCCTGGCCTTCAGAGTAACCTCGTGAGGATATGTGCAAAGCGCATAGCCACTCATGATCGCTGAGTTTTAGTAAGGGAGCAGGGCAGCCGTCTCGGTTGCCCTGCTTTGTACAATGGCCTGGTTACCTTGTCATACAGCCTAGTTACTGGAGGTCACTATGGCGCAATATGCCGATGCAGAAAACCAAAGAGTCAGGACGATTGGCGACTTCCTGGTCTCCAGCTTTGGGCGTATCCTGATCGCCCTGATCGTCCCTGCTGTTACCTTTGTCGTACTGTGGCAGGGCTTCATTTTCCTCCGCGACAGCAATGCCCCCCAGCTGGTGATCACGCTGATCGCTATTGTCTGGGGCGTTGGCGGCGTCGCGATGTTGTTTTTTGTTTCCAACTGGCTGATCGAGCAGCTTCCCCAGCGATGGATGCGATATCTTCAACCGTTCCTGTTTGTAGGCCCGGCCATTGCCATCCTGACCTGGTACCTGGCGATACCAACGCTCCGCACATTCTGGCTGAGCCTCAGAAACACCAACGGAAGCCAGTTTGTCGGTCTGAATGGGCAGGGAGTGCCCTTCATACAGAACTATATTGAAGTCTTCACCCAGCGCATCATGCTGGAAGCCTTCCGCAATAACCTGCTGTGGATGGTGCTTGGCACCTCCCTGACCGTGATTCTGGGACTGCTGGTTGCGGTGCTGGCTGACCGGAGCAAGGCGGAAAGCATCTGGAAGTCGCTGATCTTCCTGCCAATGGCCATCTCCTTTGTGGGTGCCGGCGTCATCTGGGGGATGGTGTATGAATACAACCCCAACGTCGGGCTGCTGAATGCCATCACAGGCATCTTTGGCGCGGAACCCCAGGCCTGGCTGATCAACCAGCCCTGGAACAACTTCTTCTTGATCGTCACCGTCATCTGGCTCCAGTCTGGCTATGCCATGGTGCTGTTGTCGGCAGCGCTCAAGGGCGTACCTGGCGAACTGCTGGAGGCGGCGCGGGTTGACGGCGCGAACGAGATCCAGATCTTCTTCAAAATCCTCATTCCCTACATCCAGGGAACCATCATCACCGTGACCACCACCGTCGTCATCTTCACCCTGAAGGTATTCGACGCCGTTATCGTGATGACCGGCGGGCAGTATGGCACCGAGGTGATTGGCGTCCGGTTCTACCGGGAATCGTTCATCAACCGCAACAGCGGGTATGGCTCAACCATCGCCATCATCCTGCTCATCGCGGTCATCCCGGTGATGATCTACAACCTCAAGCAGTTTGGCGAACGGGAGGTCTTTTAACATGGAAAGCCTCAAAGTACGCAGATTGTTGAGCAGTATTGCAGTCAACGGGGCGTTGTTCCTGATCTGCTTTATCTGGACCATCCCGACCCTGGCCCTGCTGATCTCGTCCTTCCGCCCGCGCGATGACATCAAGTCCTCCGGCTGGTGGACGGTACTGCCCCACCGGGGGTGGCAGACTACCGAGGAGCTGCCCATCCCCGAAGACATGACCCGTGATGAACCAATCACCATCGAGGGCATCACAGCGACTTACGACGAGTTCCGCGAGGGGGTAGTCAGTGAGGATCGCCAGACGCAGTTTCTGTGGGTTGGCAACCTGCGCAGCGGCCGCATCGAGGTGCGCGAGCGCAAATGGGGGGTCAACTGGGATTTTACCTTTGAGAACTACGGGCAGGTGTTAGCCGGGAAAACCTATGAGATCACCAACGCCGATGGCAGCGTAAGCATCGTGCAGGGGGATAACTTTACCGGCGCGTTTCTGAACACATTCACCGTGGCCATCCCTGCAACGGTGATCCCGATCCTGATCGCCGCCTTTGCTGCCTATGGGTTCGCCTGGATGCGCTTCCCGCTTCGCAAGGTAATGTTTATCGGGGTAGTGGCGCTGCTGGTGGTCCCGCTGCAAATCGCCCTGATCCCGATCATGCGCGACTATGTCTCGCTGGACCTGAACGGCACCTTTCTGGCGGTCTGGCTGGCGCATACAGGCTTTGGCCTGCCGCTGGCAACCTACCTGCTCTACAACTACATAAGCGGCCTCCCGCGTGACATCCTGGAATCGGCCTTCATCGACGGCGCCTCGCACTTCACCATCTTCCTGCGGCTTATCCTCCCGCTCTCCGTCCCGGCGCTGGCTTCCTTCGCCATCTTCCAGTTCCTGTGGGTCTGGAATGACTACCTGGTCGCCCTGATTTTCCTGGGTGTGACCAATTCCGATATCCAGGTGATGACCATGCGGATCCAGGAGATGACCGGCTCACGCGGGCAGGACTTCCATGCCCTGACGGCGGGCGCCTTTGTGTCTATCCTGGTGCCGATGATCGTTTTCTTCTCGCTTCAGCGCTTCTTTGTGCGCGGGTTGCTGGCTGGCTCAGTGAAAGGATAACCCGTCCAGAATGGGCGAAAACTGGTACCAGGACGCAGTTTTTTACGAACTGTATGTCAGGGCTTTTTACGACAGCACTGGCAGCGGGCATGGCGACCTTGCCGGTGTGGTGGAAAAGCTGGACTACCTGAAATCGCTGGGCGTGGACTGCATCTGGCTGCTGCCCATCTACCCATCGCCGCTCAAAGACGACGGGTACGATGTGGCGGATTACCTGGGCATCCACCCCGATTTCGGGACTCTTGACGATTTCAGGCGCCTTATCGAGGAGGCCCATGCGCGCGGCCTGCGGGTGATCGCCGATCTGGTGGTCAACCACACCTCGGACCAGCATCCCTGGTTCGTCGAGTCGCGCTCCTCACGGGACAATCCGAAGCGCGACTGGTATGTGTGGAGTGATACCGGCAAGCGCTACAGTGAGACCCGGATCATCTTCATCGACACGGAAGACTCAAACTGGACCTACGATGAGCGGACAGGCCAGTATTACTGGCATCGCTTCTACTACCATCAGCCTGACCTCAACTTCGACAACCCGGACGTACAGCAGGCGATACTGGACGTGATGGCTTACTGGCTTGACCTGGGTATCGATGGATTCCGGGTGGATGCCGTCCCCTATCTCTATGAGCGGGAGGGCACGATCAACGAAAATCTGCCCCAAACTCATGCGTATCTTAAGCGCATGCGGCGGTTTATCGATGAGCGCTGGCCCCACGCGTTGCTTCTCTGCGAGGCCAACCAGCCCCCGGAAGACGTGGTCGCTTACTTTGGCGAGGGCGACGAGTTTCATATGGGGTTCCACTTCCCGCTGATGCCGCGCATCTATATGGCGCTGCGCAGCGGGGAGTCTGCAAAGCTCCGCGAGGTGATCCAGCAGACCCCGCCTATCCCGGATGGGTGCCAGTGGTGCACCTTCCTCCGCAATCATGATGAGCTGACGCTCGAGATGGTCAGCGAGGAAGAGCGGCAGTGGATGTGGCAGGAATACGCGCCCGACCCGCGCATGAAGCTGAACCTGGGCATCCGGCGGCGGCTTGCCCCCCTGCTGGATAACAATCCGGATCGGATCATGCTGGCCAACCGTATCCTGTTTTCGCTGCCCGGGAGCCCCATCATCTACTATGGTGATGAGATCGGGATGGGGGATGCCATCTACCTGCCCGACCGGGACGGTGTCCGCACGCCCATGCAGTGGAATGACCGGCCAAATGGCGGTTTTTCAGCCGCCAGAGCCGCTGCGCTTTACAGCCCGGTTATCGATGGCCCGGTCTATGGGTTCCAGCGGGTCAACACGGCGGCGCAGGAAAACGACCCGGCCTCGCTGCTGAACCGGATGCGGATGCTGATCCGCCTGCGCAAGCAGCATCCTTTGCTTGCGCGGGGCAGCCTGCGCTTTCTCGATCCCGGTAACGAGGCTGTCTTGGCCTTCCTGCGTTCTGAGGGGGATGAACATCTGCTGGTGCTTCATCACCTGGGGGATCGGGCTGTTGAGATCGCGCTCAACCTGGCACAGTTTGCGGGTTTGATACCTGTGGATTTACTCTCGCCCGGTGAGCTTTACGCGCCGCTCGATGTAGCACCGCTGACCCTGACCCTGGGTTGCTGCGAGACTAAATGGCTGAAATTGAATCCACCTGAATAATTCAGGTGAAATATTCTGATGCAGTTTTGATGATGCTGGACTGTATGAGACAATCTCAAAAATCTCTATCGGAGGCAAAGAATGGCAAGCGTAACCTATAACAACGTGACCAAACGCTGGGGGGATGTGACGGCGGTTGACAACC
>JAFGNO010000036.1 GCA_016926985.1 Anaerolineae bacterium | reverse complement strand
CGGGAGATCTTCGGCCAGGCTTTTACCTGCGAACCGGTAAGTATGTCCCCCGGAACCAAACTCCAGGCTTGCGCCGTTGCTTTCAATTGCCTCGTAGATCTCGTCAAATGAATGCTGTCTGGAACCGCGCATCAACAACGCGCTGTGAAAACTCGACAGGCCCGCTTTTCTGCGAGGATCAAGCAGCGCGCCGCCCGGGATCAGCCCGTTCACCACAACCGAAGGGCTGGTAAAGTTCTCCCGCGCAAGAACCGTAACTCCATTCGCCAGAACGACCTGCAGCACATCATCAGTGCCCGGAAGGGTGTGGGCCTTTTGCTCACTCATATCTGGTTACTCTTCTGCTGTGCACCGGTCGGCATGTACCAGCCAATTGTCCGCTTATCCGGATCAAAGATCTCCGCTGCAACACGCTTCACATCTGCCAGCGAGACAGACATAAGCCGGTCAAGGTAATGATCAAACCAGGCATAGTCGCCCACCAGTGTCTCGGCAAATCCCAGCCAGAACCCCTGGCTGGAAACGCTCTCACTCTCATAGGCAAACAGGGCTTTGGCCTGCTTCCGTGCCTTCTCGAACTCCCGCTCGTTGATATCCCCGGATGCGATTTTCGCCAGTTCGGTGTTGAGGGCCGATTCTACTTCCCGGATCGTGCGCCCCTCCCGAACCACGGCAGTGATGCTATAAAGGTACGGGTCAATGGTCGCCACCATGCCACCACCAACCCCGGCGGCCAGCTCCGTCTCAACCAGCGACCGGTAGAGGCGGGAAGTTTTATTTGATGTGTGGGCTGTGCTCATGAAATTCAGGCCGCTGGCGCCAGCCAGGATGCTGTCAATGATCATTAACGTGAAAAAGTCGGGATGAGTAACTTCAAAAGCCCGGTAGGCAGCACTGACAAAAGCGGTCTGCCCATCGCGCCTAACCACCACCCGCCGCTCACCTCGCTGCTGCGGCTCCGGGCGGTGGACTTCAGGCAGGTCGTCACCTCGGGGGATACTGCCAAACAACCCGGCGATCTGGTTGATGGCATCTCCCGCATCGACATCACCCACCAGCACCGCTACTGCGTTGTTCGGCACATAATACCTTCTGTAATGATTGCGCAGGTCTTCGCATGAGATCGACTCAAGATCGACTCTCTCCCCGATGACGGTGGTCCGGTAAGGGTGGATGCGAAACGCCATTGACAGCATCTCTTCGTAGAGCAGCCAAGAAGGAGAGTTCTCCGACCCGCTGCGCTCTGAGAGAATAACCGTTCGCTCCGATTCAACCTCCGCTGGTTCAAAGCGCGTATTAACCATGCGGTCAGCTTCAAGCTCCAGTCCAAGCAATATCTTGCTTGCCGGCAGCACTTCATAGTAGGTGGTCCAATCAAACGATGTCATGGCATTCCAGTGACCACCCAGCCGCGAGATCATGCGATCGAGCACCTCTTCAGGGTACCTGGGAGTACCTTTGAACTGCATATGCTCCACCCAGTGAGAAATCCCCGTAATACCCGGTACCTCGTTCCGGCTGCCCACACGATACCAGATCCAGAACGAGGCAACGGGCGCGTGGCGCATTTCCCGTATCAGCACCTTCAGCCCGTTGTCCAGTTGTGTCTTGATCACGCCATCCTGTTCCAGGAAGGCCCCTGTTTTCTTGTGTGTTTGATCAGGCATCGTGTTTAGTTCGACCGTTGTATCCCCTCCCAAACCCACGGTAGGCAAACCCCAAAGCGGTCATTTCCTCTGGCTCGTAGATGTTGCGTCCATCAACCATGACGGGTGTTTCCATGCTCTCTTTGATCCGGGCCATATCCAGGTGTTTGAATTCATTCCAGTCCGTGAGAATCACCAACGCTTCACTGCCCTCGGCCACTTCATAAGCATTCTGGCAAAACTCAATGCCCCGGAACAGTGACCGGGCAACATCCATGGACACCGGATCGTATCCTTTAACCAAAGCCCCTGCATCTTGAAGCAGTTCTACGATGGTAAGAGATGGGGCATCCCGCATATCATCTGTATTGGGTTTGAAAGCCAATCCCAGAACGCCGATTTTCCTGCCCTTAAGATCGGCCCCAAGCAATTCGCGCACCTTGATGATCACCTGTTTGCGCTGGAAGGCATTGATATCCATCACAGCCTGCAACAATTGGGGATGCTTCCCCTGTACAGTCGCCATATGCTTGAGAGCAAGTACATCCTTGGGAAAACATGAGCCACCAAACCCAATCCCGGCATCCAGGAAACGCGGGCCAATCCTTTTATCGGCCCCCATCCCGATGGCAACTTCCTTCACATCAGCACCCAGGTCCTCGCAGATATTGGCAATCTCGTTGATGAATGAAATCTTGGTGGCGAGGAAGGCGTTGGAGGCATACTTGATCATCTCAGCCGTCCGCAGGTCGGTAACGATAATCGGGGCGCGAAGCTGCAGATGCAGCTGTGCCACTTTATCGGCAGCATTCTGATCCAATGAGCCCAGGACAACCCGGTCCGGATTCATGAAGTCCTGTAAAGCAGACCCTTCCCGCAGGAACTCCGGGCAGGAAACCACGGCAAAATCAATCGGCCTGGGCTGCGCTTCCTTGATGATCTCTGCCACCCAGTCACCAGTGCCAACAGGCACGGTTGATTTGTTGACAATGATTAACTCATGTGTCATCACCTGCGCAATGGTTTCTGCCGCCTGCCGGACATACTGCAAGTCTGCCTCACCATCAACGCCTGAGGGTGTGCCAACACAGATAAAGACAAATTCGGCATCTTGAAGCGCTTCCTGATAGGACGTGGTAAAAGACAGCCGCCCGGCATTCATGTTACGGGCAACTACCTCGGCGAGGCCCGGCTCGTAGATTGGCATCACACCCCGGTTCAGGCTGTCAATCTTCTCTTTGCTGATGTCCAATGCAACCACTTTATTGCCCAGGTCGGCAAAACAGGTGCCTGTCACCAGGCCAACATAACCGACACCAATCACAGCTATGTTTTTCATGGATATATCCTTGGTATAAGAAACGTTATGGATGGGTGCTAGGAAATTCCCTGACAGCCCCTGAAACAGTTTAGCATCTAACAGCCATTTCAGGCCCATCAAATGGGGGGAGTTTACCGTACTTCACAGGGTTTGCCATCCTCTTACCCCTACGAAAACATGGCTCTTTCCTGCCGTTTGACACGCTAATTGGCGGCGGTATACTGTGTCAACGCTTCATTCGAAGGATAAAGATGGCCAAGATCG
>JAFGNO010000223.1 GCA_016926985.1 Anaerolineae bacterium | reverse complement strand
GTAAAGCTTGAGATTGTCACTGCTGGGGATCCGGTCATAATTGCACTTGCTGACCTGCTGGTCACCTATCCTCCTCACACCATCTCTGATGTTGATGAACAGGCTGTCCAGGCAGAGATCGATCGGGCATACATCAACATTCCACCTGTATCCGATGCGATCGTGGAAGAACGACATGAGGGGCCGTGACCCACTTTTTTCTTGACTCCAGTGCCCTGGTCAAACGCTATCTACCCGAACAAGGTACTATCTGGATTCGCTCGCTTTTTGCCAGGAATTCAGGGAATAGAATAATCGTTGCCCAGATTGCAGCAGTAGAAGTCATTTCTGGCGTCTCGCGTCGTAAGCGTGAAGGTCATATCACAGCAGAACATGCTCACGCCGTTCGCCAATTGATGGGACGCCATTTCAGAGATGAATACCTGACTATTGGACTGACTGAAAGCATCACATCTCAGGCAAAGGATCTGGTCGAAATGTATCCACTGCGAGCCTATGATGCCGTACAGCTTGCCTCGGCACTTGAGAGCAATAACCGGTTAACTGCAGCCGACCTTCAGCCACTGATCTTTATAGCATCAGATACTCAGTTGTTGGAGGTCGCTGTTGCCGTTGGATTGGCTGTTGAAAATCCGAATAACCATTAATGCTCGTGAATACAGGCGCAAGTGGGAGATAACCAAGCCACCTTTCTTTTTAAATACACTGATCACAACAAACAACCGAAGAATCGCCTCGGAATCAGTATATGTGGAAAACTACCCATTCAGCCCTCTTTATACGCACAGATGAGATAAGTAGCCACGACAGGGGCAGGGCCTGCTCTGCTTTTCGGGCGCTTCTCCTGCTGCTTTCTTCGCTCTTTTTCTGCTCCGACCGGCGATCTTGATCGACCATATCGAATTATCACGGGTTTATGATCGCCGCACCCCTACAAGCCCCTCACTTTCTAAATCAGTGCCGCATACTGCTTCAATTCAGAAACGGTGACAACAAGGCCTTGCCGGGTCAGGATGTTCAGGTACTCATCAGCGCTGTATGGAGGGTTCTTGAGTCTTGCACGTACCTTTCATACTGCTTCGCAGAATGGCCCAGGGTAGAGGTTGAGATGATTGGACAGGAAATCATCGGGATGCCGCGTCTCGATTCCATAAGGCGCCAGCACATCCAGTGGAAAGTCCTTTAGATTCTTGGTGACGATGACATCACACCGGCCAGCAATCTGGCTGCCAGTTTTCCTCCGCAATTCAGCCTGAGTGCTGATTCCACTGGCCCGTGTCGAATTATCCGTCGTTTTTGTTTGTTGCACCCCCCTGTCCTGAAGCACTATCCTCCACCTATCACTTCAGCTGTGGCAGTTCAACCGGGTCTTCTTTGGGATGGCACAGGCCGCAGTACACAGCATCGGCAACCACCAGCGCTGTCTGCACCCCCTTTTCGTTTTGATACAACGCTTCGATATGGGGCAGTGTTTGAATGTGCTCTCTGCAAACCGCCCTCCCGCAAAAACGGCAGACGCTGTGGGCCGGACGGTCACAATGGATGCAGTTCATAATAGCTCCCCAATTCCTTAGATTTCAGCCTGGCTGGCCCGCCGCAGTCCAACCATGCGGCGGCTCATCTCCTGTTCGAGAAAGCGGCTGGCATAGAGCTGCGGGACGACCAGCCGGTCAAAATCAGTCTTGTGCAGTACAAGCAGGTTAGTCGGCTCCAGGGCGCGGACGGTAGCAGCGCGCGGCATCTGCAGGAGGAGCGCCATCTCACCAACGAACTGCCCGGCCCCCAGCTCATTCACCACATGCTCCCCGCTCTCCGTGGATACACTCACCTGCACCCGCCCGCTTTCAATCACATAAAAGGTCTGCCCGTCATCGCCCTGCCGGATGATGGTTATTCCTGCTTCAGCTCTTTCTTCGGACAGGTGGGTGGAGATGAGCTGGAGCTGCTGTGAATCCATTTCGGAAAAGAGCGGGATCTGGCGCAGCAGGTTCATCCGGGCAATTGACTTCTCGATCTTGCCCTGCAGGTCAAAACAGACCCTGACCAGCTTGTTGAATTCCGCCCGGCTCAGAGACAGCGCCTCCGTGGGAACGGTTGCGCGGCAGGTGGCAGTCCTGGGAGAATCATTAAGCAAGGCAATCTGGCCAAAATAATCCCCGCGCCCGAGATGGTTAATGATCTCTGAAATCCCCCGCGAATTGCGTCGGGATACCTCCACGCTTCCGCTCGTGATGATATAGAAGCGGTCTCCACGCTCACCCTCACGGATAATAGTATGACCGGCTGAGAACTTGTCAACCTGCAAGCGTGATGCCAGATGATCGATCTCCTCCCCGGAGAGCGCGGCAAAGATTGGCGCTCTCTGGAGCAGCAATCGATAGGTCTGCTGCGCTGCCTGGAACTGCTGGCCGATAGCCTGGGCCCGTTTCAATTCGGGGAACAGATACAGCGATGCGATCTCCCGCGCCTCCCAGGGCATGGCGTCATAGACGCGCTGCAGGGCACGAGCGGTCATCTTCTCGCCCATATGCCCGGCGATCAGGTCAAGCAGGAGAGTTAAGGCAGCCGTGTAGGTATCACCAAGCTGGCGCAGGCTCCATTCTGAGGGGGAGGTGTCAATCACCTGATCCCGATCGATCTGAACGGGCCAGCCCGCAGCCTGCGCATACTTGTTGAACTGCATTTCCAGGTTATCCGTCTGGCGTGTCCCGGCGCTTTCATAAAGCTGCTCATTCAGGCCACCGGCTGTCCAGCGAAAAGCCTGTCTTAAGAGTTCATGATCGCTCCGCACCTCGTCAGACTCATCCCGGTCCAGGTGCAGCGTCACGCGCCGTCGGTAGGCTGCCTGCTGCAGGCTGAACCCTGCTGCCAGGAATAAATACGCCCACACTGGCGGGTTATCAAACAAAGCCGTGGCTGACAGACCGGCCAGTCCCAGGCCGATGGTCAGGGCTGCCGGCCCGGTGCTGGTACGCCAGAATGCCAGCAGGGTGGGAAACAGGAGCAGCAGGGCCGCCAGTGGAAGGCCCCCCAGCGCAGACAGGATCACCGCATCCGGCGAGTTGCCTGCCCCCTGCGATTGGATGGCAAGCGATACCATAAGCCCCAGGCTGGCTGCCAGGCCAAGCCCAAGGCCGATCTTCTCCAGCAGGCTTAACAGCCTCACCGATGTCCCAAAAAAGAGCGCCAGTGCGGCAGAAACAAGAAGCAAATAAGCAATCCCTGCCACCCAGGCAGAAGCCATCTCCAGGATATCCGATCCCTGAGATACCCGGCCTGCTGCCAGTCCGCTTAACCCGGCAAGCCAGAAGGCCAGGCAGGTCACGCTCATCAGCCAGAAGACCCGGGCAAAGTGTGAGCCGCTGTAGTCAAGGGCATTGCTAACGGCAAAACCGGTCGCAAGGACCAAGGCCAACAGGCCAATCGAGGGGGCCAGGGACGGGTTGATGGTTGCGGCGCCACCGGTGATCAGAACCAGCACCCACATCCAGGCAGCCTTGCGCCAGGGCGTGGCAAAGAGCCCGGCCTTTTCAGCCGCCGCCAGGAGCCGGCGGATCAGGCTCAACAGGGTGAACCCGAGGATGACGACCAGTCCCAATCCCAGGATTACACCAATAACCAGGATGGCGATCCGCCCGGCCTGGCTGCTTTGCAGAAACAGGGACGTGGCCGCTGCCGCCGCCCGGCGCTGCCAGAAGTAGAGCGCCTGAAAGATTGAAAAGACACTCCAGATAGCTGCGAGCAGGCCAAATACCGTGAAGATCCGTTCTTCGCGGGAAAACGCGCGGAGCCATTCCCGGATTTTCTTACCCTCGGCTCGCAGGTCGCCGACCTTCGCCCAGAAGCCGCTGCGGATGAAGTCCAGCGATTTCCGCCGCAGCATGGGGATTTCCAGGCTGTCCATCAGCAGAAAGTAACCATCCAGTTCCAGTAGCGGGTTCAGGTTGAGCAGCACACCGATGTAAGCCACTGTGGCAAACTGGAAGAGCACCGGGTTAAGCGTAAAGTCTGGCAGGAAAAACAGCACCAGGCTGGCCAGGCCCGCCTGGTGCAGATCGGTGTAAGGCCCGGCCCAGGTGACCGCCAGGCGGGCGCGTTTGCCTTCCATCCAG
>JAFGNO010000222.1 GCA_016926985.1 Anaerolineae bacterium | reverse complement strand
CGCCAGCTGTTTACGCGAGAGGTCATCGCGCAGCGCGTCGATCAGGCGCATGCTGCGCACCTCAAACGCCGTGAGCTTCGCGTTTACATTGCCCTCGCCGCCCTTGAAGTCAGGGGAGTCAAAGACCGCCGGCGGCCCCATGACTCAGCCAGAAATGCACCAGCTGCTGCATGGCCCAATCCTGGTCAGCCTGTGACAGGTAAACCTAACATCGTCGCCCCGCTTATTCATTCAGCAAACTGTACACCTCGCTGATGGTATGAGTGGCAATGTCAATCGCGGCGATACTATCGGCTTGCTCAAAGCTGACATACAGCGTGCTGCCGTCGGGGGCAAAGGCGAAGTCGTTCGGACAAACACCGTAAACGGGGTCGAGGCCGGTGTCGATCTGGGCAAGTAGTTCCCAGGTTGTGGTATCAAAGGCCGCGATCCCTTTCAGGTCCCACAGTGCCAGATAGCCGGTAGATCCGTCCGGGCTGAAGATCGCGTCGGTTGCCAGTGTGCGGCCCGGCGCCCAGGGTTCGAGGCTGATCGTGCGCAGCAGCTGGTTAGTACTCGTATCGTAGACATGCAATAAGTCAAAATCGCCGATGGTGTAGAATTCATGGCCGGGCGGAATACCGATGAGCCGGTCGGGGTAGGCGCTGAACTGCTCGAGGCCCAGGGTAATGACTGCCTCAGAAACGATGACGGTATAGTCTGCCGTGTCGATGGCTGCGTACTGCCGCAGCCCGGTGACATAGACTCGCGTGCCATCGGGCGAAACCTTGATGTTGTAGCCCTCGTCGACCGCCTGCACGCTGGTGGTCACGGCCATTGAATCATGCCCGATCACCGAGACGACCCCCTCGGAATCGACCAGGTAGATGACACTGTTGTCCGGGCTGACAGCCAGGTCGAGGATGCTGTGCCCGGCGGGGAGGTCGACGGGCGTCGAAGCGGTAAACGTGGCCGAGGCAATATCGAAGGTCAGCAGGCAGGTGTCGGTTGAGACGTAGAGGGTGGTATCGTCGGGCGTGATATCAAGGCTCGACGCCTGCCCGAAGCAGGGATCGTCTGCCTCCAGGTAGAAAAGCGTGGTGGCCTCCCCGCTGGAGGTATCGACCATACTAATCGACGGGGCCTGGGGGGCGATGTTGACCGTGTAGAGCGTCGCGCCATCCGAACTGATCACCAGGTGCTCCGGCTGGCGGATGGCATAATCGATCAGCGGGATGACCCCCGATTGGCTGTTGGTTTCAGCATCGAGTACGACGATGCTGTCGGCATCGACCACCGGTGCATAGATGCGCGAGCCATCGCCGACAAAGGCAAAGCCGTCGATTTCGGCCGGCCACGAAACATGTGGAGCGGGCGTACGGAGCACGATCTCCTCGACTATTTCGCCGGCAGCAAGGTCGATCACCTCCATCGGTTGAAGTTCGGTGAACGCATTGAAGATGCTAAAGTAAAGGCGACTCTCGTCCTCGTTGAACATCAGCGCCAGCGGGTTCGGTACGTCGAACTGGCGGGTGACCTGCATGGTACCAGTATCAATCTCGGCGATCCAGTCAGAGTCCTCCGCAGCCAGGTAAACTTTTGACCCGTCTCCGCTGATCACCATATCCCCGCGCCCTCCCGCCTGCGGCAGATCGACATGCCCACTGACCTGACAGGTAGCCGGGTCGATACGCCACATACCGCCATTGATCGCCGCTACGTAGGCCGCACTGCCATCCGGGGCGAAGGCCACTGCGTAGGGCCCTTCTACGCCGGGGCCAAGCGGCATTCTGGTGACAATCTCGTGCTGGGCCAGATCGACGACCATGAACCCGCCAAACTGCGGCGCAACGACATAAGCTGTCGTACTGTCGGGTGAGATGGCAGGTTGCTTGGGTATGCCGTCAACCGGCAGGTAGGCGGTGATGGACAGCGACGCCGTATCGACGAACGTAATGGAGCGATCCATTTCGTTGGCGATCAGCAGTGTCGAGTCATCCGGGGTGATCGCCAGGTAAGTGGGCGAAGGGCCGAAGGGATGTGAGGCTCCATCATGAAGTGATAATACGTTGACAACCTGATCGGTGCCTGTATCAATTACCATCAGGATATCAACGTTCCGACAGATCGTATAGGCCATGCTGCGATCCGAATTGGTGACGATATCAGTCGGTTCGTCGCAGCGATAATGGGAGAGGTCCATCTGCGTCTGCTCGATCACCGTCACCGCTTCAGGCGGAGGGAACGGCAGTGTGTAATCAACTGACGGTCCGCCTTCGGCCACTGTCTCAACTTCATTCACGATTGCAACGGGGATCGCTGAGAGCGCGTCGACGGCGTACCAGTCGGGCGGAGCGCAGCACTCGCCGTTCATGATCCGGACTTCTTCCAGCGTCACCGTCTCCGGGTTGTCGAACACGCTCAGCGGGAAGCGGGCTTCGACTACCTCTCCAAAGGTATAGTCAAACGACTCCTGCGGGCCGATTTCCACATAGTCGCCGGTCGTGAGTTCGCCCAGCGGCGGCGCTCCCATGCCGGGCAGCAGCGAGGTGAGGAACCGGCGCGAACCGGTGTTGATGACAATGTCGACCTGCATATAGTTGCTGGCAGGCGCGTATGGCTCAACCAGCACATAGAGATAGGTATCATTGATCAAGGCGCTGACGGCGGCAATGTCAAAGTCGCCGTCGACGGTATCGCCCTCTGGGTCGGATGTCGACACATCGTAGGTAGACCAGTCGGCAGAATCGCCGTCTATCATTATGGTCGTGACCGATGGTTCGGTGGGTTCGATTTCTTCGGCTGGTTCAGCCTCCTCAGTTGATGATTCGGTCGGCGGCGGGGCCACGGTGAGAGTTGTGACGGTCGCCGTGTGTTCTGGAGAACAGGCAGAGAGCACCAGCAGACTAAAGAGAATAGCTGTCAGCAAGCGGTTTTTCATTTTGGGTTCTCCCTTCCGTGTAGATAAATAGTTTACCCGTGTGCGGGTTTCCTGAACAACAAGGGGAGAACCTTGCAGGATAAAAACTATATAGTCACTGACAACTCAATCTGCTCACCCCAAGCCGTTATTGCTGTCAAAAACAGACATGGAAACAGCGAAGGGTTAACTAGGTTGTGTTGACATTTCAGCGTAACCAGATAAGAGCGCCAACAAAGCTCAGAAACCCAAGAAAGCGATGGGCAAGTTTCTCCAAGCGCGAAAAGATACGACGGTAATGCTTGATTTTGCCGATGAAGCACTCAACAAGATGGCGTTCTTTGTACAGATGAGCATCATACTCACGTTGTTCAATCCGGTTCTTCCGAGGCGGAATGACAGGAACCGCCCCTCGGTCAATAATCAGGTGCAAAAAATCGTCAGCATCATATGAACGGTCTGCAATGACGTATTCGCACTCAAAGTCATCATATAGAGCTTCACCCTGGGTAATATCATGCTGTTGACCTGGGGTCAGGATGAAGCGCAAGGGATTACCCAGAGCATCCGTGCTTACATGGATCTTGGTGCTGAACCCACCTCGACTTCGTCCAAGGGCTTGTTCTGCCTGACCGCCGTTTTTTTTGGCGCACCAGCTGCACAAGGATGGGCCCGCACCACAGTGCTGTCCAAAATCAGGTGCTCCATGTCAGGGTCTTCCACAAAATGGGCGTGCATTCGTTCCCAGACACCCTTGTTACACCAACGGGCGAAGCGCTTATACACGCTGTTCCAGTTTCCGTATTCTTCTGGTAACAAGCGCCATTGGGCCCCACTGCGGGCAATCCATAGCACTGCTTCGATAAATTGCCGACAGGCTTCTTCCTTTCCAACGTATATGTCGGAACACATTCGAAGGAAGCTCAGTATCTTGAACCATTGTTCGTCTGGTAGTTTTACGTTCATAGGGCGCGATTACGCCCTTGTTTCGTCAAATGTCAACAGAACCTAGCTGGAATATATTTTTCAAGGGGGAGTTATGAGCACCGGTAACCTGGACGATCTGAAAATCCTGCTGGCCAGCATGCAGGCCATGAGACGGACGAATCAGGGGAATACAGTTCTTGGCGAGCAGATCGATGCTTCTATTAAACGCCTGGAGCGGTTGATAATCCTGGAAAAGGAACAGCGGGACCGGCCTGCTCCCACCAATCAGCCATCGGCCAAACAGATAACCGCCAGGCGCGACGTGTATGTCGTTCGGGATATCAAGCCCGGGAGCGCCACAGGCGACGGTACCGTACATAATCACGGTGATGTTGTCGGGACAGATAAAAACATTCTGAAAGCAAACCACATCGGTACGGTAAACATCAATGAAGCCCCGGCGGGGAGAAAGAGCAAAGTTGCCAACAATCCGGGCGTAATAAGCGATCTGGAGCGCGACTATCTGGCCTGGATTCGTGAGATGTCCGGGCGGCTTCCCCTTGGCAAGCTGGAGCTGCAGATGTCCAACCCGACCCAGCATGGCCCCAATATCCGTCTTGGCGATATCTATGTGCCCCTTGATATCATGCAAACGCAGCTTGCTCTGCGTAGTGAGGATGAGCCTAATGCGCGGGTGCCGGTTCCCCTGTTGGTGCCGGTCAGGAACAGTCAGAAACTGGTTATTTTGGGCGATCCGGGATCGGGCAAAACCAGTTTCCTGAACTTCCTGACTCTGTGTCTGTCCGGAGCGCGGCTCCTTCCGGGCAGTGATTTCCTGAAAAGCCTGAATGTCCCAAAGGAAGACCATCGGGCCGCTGCAAACTGGACGCTTGGCCCCCTGCTCCCAATCCGGATTGAACTGCGCGAGTTTATCCAGGATATTCCTGAGGGAACCAATAGGGGAAGTGTCAAGCTTGTCTGGGAGCACATCACCCGGCAGTTGAAATCCCGTAGCCTTGAGGGATTCGTCAAACAGATTCGGAAGGAACTTGGTGACGGAAAGGCCATTGTGATGTTTGATGGCCTGGACGAGATTGTCAATATGCGGCATCGCAAGATTGTCCGCGACTCGATAAACGAATTTTCTACCGCTTACCCGAATAGCCGCTTCATTGCCACCTGCAGGGTGCTTTCTTATACCGATCCTGGGTGGCAGTTGGCCGATTTCCAATCGGTTACGCTGGCTCCGCTCAGCCGCAGCAGTATCAATGTTTTTATTGACAAGTGGTACAGCACCCTTGACCGGCTTCAAAGTATGAGTCAGGAGGAGGCGCAGTGCCGGGCTGCTGAGCTGCGCAGTGCGGCAGCCAACCTGTATGACCTGGCCCAGAACCCGATGCTCCTCACGGTTATGTGTGTCGTCCATACCTACAAAGGCACCCTGCCCCGTGAGCGCGCACGCCTCTACAACGACGTTGTGCAGCTCCTGTTGTGGGATTGGCAGCGTGCAAAGCAGCTTGGCAACGGGAAATGGCAGGCTGGTATTGTCCAGGCCCTGAATACACGCGAAGAACGCCTGATAAATGGGCTGTGCGAGATCGGATACCATGCGCACCAGGCCCAGAGCAAAAGCGGCGGCTTGGTATATCTGCCTGAGAGCAAAGTTGTGGGCATTCTCAAGAAGTATTTTGACGACGACTGGAAGAAGGCCGACAGGTTCTGCAAGCATGTTCAGGAAAACGCCGGGCTGCTGATCGGCAAGGGGAAGGCAAATGGGTCTGAGGCGCAGTTCTCATTTCCCCATCGAGGGTTTCAGGAATTCCTTGCCGCCCGGTATATTGTGTCATTCAAGGATTTCCCTCGCAGCGTGGTGACACTTACCCGCGAGGGCGATATCTGGCATGAGGTGCTGATGCTGGCTACCGGCCATCTTGTCTACAACAATTCTGACATCTATCGCCCTCTGAATGCCATCAGCATGTTGTGTAAAGAACAACCCCCTACGACCAACGAGGGCTGGCGAACGATCTGGTGGGCCGCCGAGATGCTTACTATTGTCGGGCGGACGGTCGCCGAGCACGATGAGATCGGAAAGGATGTTGTGCCAAGACTGATCAGGCAGCTTGTCCAGCTCATCAAGGAAGGGCACCTGACCCCGGTTGAGCGTGCGCAGGCTGGGGATGCATTGGGCTGGCTTGGCGATCCACGCCCTGGCGTCGTGACTCCTGAACCTGCCCTTGTGAAGATACTGGGTGGCAAAGCCGAGATAGGAGCCGGCGCCGCCCGGCATAAAATTGACCTCAAACCCTATTTCATCTCCTGCTACCCAGTAACTAACGCCCAGTTTCGGACTTTTCTTGAAGAAGGATATGATAGGGATCGAAACTGGACAGAGGCCGGTCTTGAGTGGCGTAAACGCACCCAGCGGGTGCATACCTATGTCAATGACATAGAATGGGGCGTGGACAATCGCCCCGCGGTTGGCATCACCTGGTACGAGGCGATGGCTTATGTGAAATGGTTGCAGGCCAAAACGAGAAAACCCTACCGGCTTCTGACAGAGGCAGAATGGGAATGGGCAATTGCCGGTGCCGAAGGCAGGCGGTATCCCTTTGGCAAGCGCGCCTCAGATGAAAGCCTGAACAGCCGGGAGACGGGCATCGGGCAGACCACGGCGGTTGGGTTATTCCCGCAGGATAAAACACCAGAGGGTGTTTATGATATGGGTGGGAATGTCTGGGAATGGTGCAGCACCCTGGCCAGGGACTATCCCTATAAAGCAGATGATGGGCGGGAAAATCCTGCTGCTGCTGGCAAACGAATACTCAGGAGCGGCGCCTACGACAACCGCCGGGAAGAGATTCGCTCAACCCTGCGTCGCCCGGCTGAGCCAAACACCCGCATTCGACTGGTCGGATTCCGGATTGGTATGGACGCCTGATCATCCCGCTACCGGTCATCGTCGTTATTATCTCCTGAGAGTTCAAGATCGGCCAGGGCGGTATTGATCCGGTTGCGTAAATCAAGGGGGATGTTATCGCTGTGAAGGCGCTTTAAGCCACTACCTGCGACGGCATCGTCGAAAGCCCTGGCCAGTTCGGCGCAGGATGGATAACGCTCTTCGGGGGACTTGGCCAGCGCTCGCATGACCACGCGTTCAGCCAGTTCTGGCAGGTCCCCCCGGTAGCCTCGGATAGATGGCGGGGTCTCAAAAAGCTGCATCTGGAGGATGGCCAGCGGTTCCTCATCATCAAAGGGGATCTGTCCGGTGAGCATATGATATAGAACCATGCCAAGCGCATATTGATCTGAGGCCCCTGTAAGTTCCTTACTGCCCTTGGCCTGCTCCGGGCTCATAAATGCAGGGGTTCCGACAATCATATTCCCGGTCAGCCCGGACGATCCCGAAAGAAGCCGGGCTAACCCGAAGTCGGCCAGATGCGTGTTGCCATTGGTGTCCAGAAGGGCGTTTTCTGACTTAAAATCCCGGTGCAGAACGCCCCGACCATGCGCATAATCCAGTGCAGACGCCATCTGATACAGCATCCTTGCTGCTTCATCGAGTGGGAAAGGCCCTTTGTTCTCGATCTTTGAGGCGATTGAGCCGCCCGGCATATAACGCATAACCAGGTACAGTAGATTGTCCAGTTCGCCATAGGCATATACAGGCAATATATGGATATGCTCAAGGCTGGCAATGATGACTGCTTCGCGGTCAAAGCGTTCGCGGAAATCAGCATCTGCTGAGTAGCGCGGCAGCATAATTTTAATGGCCACAAACCGGTTAATGGTGGGGTCGTAGGCCTTATAAACGGCTCCCATGCCGCCATAACCGATCAGGCTGTTGATCCGGTAATCCCCGATCTCTTTTCCAATCATATCCATAAGGCGATCTCACTACTCACAGATAGCACGATTTTTATTTACGAAAGCAATGGTTGTGTACTGCTTTGACTGCCTGAAGTATGGAGGCAATTTGCCGAGATTACAAGAGTAACCTTTTGCACTGCTTTTCTCAGGCATCTGTGCTCGCACGTTGAAAGTAACTGCCTGCCCTGTGCTCAGTTATTGTTGACAACATTATTCATATAAGACACAATGGGATGGCTGGTCATTTCACAACCACAAAGCTGCTTTGTGATTTGATCTTCTGCCATCTGATCCGGGAGGCTGACCATGATTAAAGATATTCTGCGTGATTCGGAAATGCGTATGCGCGGAGCGATAAATAACCTGACCGATGAACTGGCCGCAATCCGGACAGGAAGGGCCTCGCCAAGCCTGGTTGAGCGGTTGAATGTTGAATATTATGGCGTGCCAACCCCGTTGCAACAACTGGCAACCATCTCTGTACCGGAGGCACAGCTTATCGCCATCCGTCCCTTTGATCCATCCTCAATTGGGGCAATTGAGAAAGCCATCCAGGCCTCGGACCTGGGTCTGACACCCAGTAATGATGGCAAATTGATCCGCCTGTCTATTCCCCAGCTTACCGAGGAGCGGCGCCAGGAGCTGGTCAAAGTGGTCAGCCGGCGGCTGGAAGAAAGCAAGGTGGCATTACGCAATGTTCGGCGCGATACCCTTGAAGACCTGCGCAGTTTTGAAAAGGAAAAACTGATTTCAGAGGATGATTTTTATCGGGGCAAGGAAGACCTCCAGAAGCTGACGGATAAATATGGCGATGAGGTTGACGCAATCGGCAAACGAAAAGAACAAGAAATCATGGAAGTTTAGCCAATGGCGCGAACACGGATTGGGTCTGACAGGCATAAAGAATACCCTCCTTTAAAACGTATTCCCACCCATGTCGCTATCATCATGGATGGAAATGGGCGATGGGCCAAGCAGCGGGGTTTGCCGCGCATTGCCGGGCACCGCGCGGGAACTGAAAATCTCAGACGAGTGTTGAGGGCCTGTGTTGAGTTTGGGGTCAAAGTTTTAACCCTGTATGCCTTTTCCACGGAAAACTGGGGGCGCCCGGAGGCAGAAATTCAGGGGTTGATGTCCATCCTCCGAGACGTGATTAACCGGGAACTGCAGGATCTGCATAAGGAAGGCGTCCAGCTCCGGCATCTTGGCGACCTGTCGCGCATTGCCCCTGACCTGCAACAGCAGGTGTTGAATGCTATCGAATTGACCAGAGATAACACCACGCTGATTCTCAATGTTGCTTTTAACTATGGCGGGCGGGCTGAGATTGTCCATGCTATTCAGGAAATCGTAAAAAACGGGCATCCGCCGGAAGCGATCAACGATGAGCTTGTCTCTCGCTATCTGTATACCGGGTCGCTGCCGGATCCTGATTTAATCGTACGGACCAGCGGTGAGTTGCGACTCAGCAATTTCCTGATCTGGCAGGGCGCCTATGCTGAATACTATTTTTCAGAAGTTTACTGGCCGGATTTTGGCAAAGATGCTCTCTATGAAGCACTCAAGCACTATGAGCAGCGAGATCGGCGCTATGGGCTGGTGAAATAGCCGTGCTTAAGGACCGGCTTATAAGTACTGTGATCTATGGCATCCCCGTTCTGCTGGCGGTGATCCTTGGGGGCTGGTGGATGGCTGGGCTGGTGTTTGTTGTTGGTGCGCTGGCCTTGATCGAGTTTTCCGACCTCCTTGCCCGCCGTGACCAGCGCGGGTTCCCGGTGCTTATGGTCTTAGCGATGGCTTTTTTTGTTATTGACCGGGCCTTGCCAGCTCTGGACATCCAGGCGCCGGGAATGGCGTTTCTCATGCTGGCTGTGCTGGCTCGATCTGCCATCATGTATCGGGCCGCTGCGCCAAAGGCTGTTGCCGGGTTTCTG
The DNA here is from genome assembly GCA_016926985.1 of Anaerolineae bacterium. Taxonomy (GTDB): domain Bacteria; phylum Chloroflexota; class Anaerolineae; order Aggregatilineales; family UBA3940; genus JAFGNO01. The sequence goes on along the minus strand of JAFGNO010000222.1, from coordinate 1,793 downwards.
GTCTCTATTACAGGCATCTTTTATGTTGGCTGGGTGGTGGCCCATTTTGTGAGCCTGCGCGGACTGCCAGATGGCCTGTACTGGACCCTGTCCGTTGTCCTGGCTGTTTGGATTGCCGATTCGGGAGCCTATTTTCTTGGCAGGGCTGTTGGCCGCACACCGCTTGCCCCTCATATCAGCCCCAAGAAAACGCTGGAAGGGTATATCGGGGGAGTTATTTCAGGCACGGCCATTTCCGCGGCGTTGCCCTTGGGCTGGCAGGCGCTGGGCGCCAGCGCTGCTGTAACTCCTCTCCATGGCATGATGCTTGGGCTGCTGATCTCCCTGTTTTCCCCATTGGGTGACCTGGGGATCAGCATGATCAAACGCTATGTTGGTGCAAAGGATTCCAGCAATCGAATCCCTGGGCACGGTGGGTTCCTTGATCGCCTGGACGCCCAGATCATTGCCGTGTTAGCAGGCTATTATTACCTCATTTATATCGTGTACTGAACGAACTTCCCGTACCACCAATTTAATCACTGAAAGGAGAAACGGGGACATGCCGGGAACGAAATTAATCACCATTGAGCGGCATATTCTTGAGCAGCAAGCACGGTTCCCTCATGCGACCGGTGAATTCACCTCACTGTTATATGATATTGCGCTGGCGGCTAAACTCATCTCGCGCGAGACAAACCGGGCGGGGCTGGCCAATATACTTGGCAAGGCGGGCACACAAAATGTCCAGGGCGAGCAGCAGGAGCTACTGGATGTATATGCCAACCAGATCATTGTTCGCATGTTGAACCACACAGGTCGAGTCTGCATTATGGCTTCGGAAGAAGACCCCGATCCCATTTTTATCCCGGCAACGTACAAACGGGGCAATTATGTCGTTTTATTTGACCCCCTGGACGGTTCCTCCAATATCGACTATAACGTCAGTGTGGGCACCATTTTCTCCATCCACCGCCATGTGACGCCTGACCTGTACGACTGTGGCCTGCCAGATTTGCTCCAGCCTGGTCGCCGTCTGGTCGCTGCCGGGTATATTGTGTATGGCTCCAGCACCATGATGGTCTATTCGGCAGGCAATGGTGTGGCCGGGTTCACGCTCGATCCCAGTGTTGGGGAGTTTTTGCTGTCCCACGAGGAAATCCGGGCGCCGGATAACCCAAAGTATTACAGTGTAAACCAGGGGTACGAGAGATTCTGGCTTGAGGCTGTTCGCCAGTATGTGAAATGGATTACCGGCATGAAAGAGGACGAGCCCCGCAAAGCGCTTTCAGCACGGTATATCGGATCGATGGTCTCGGATTTCCACCGGAACCTGATAGCCGGTGGGATATTTCTCTATCCCGCCGACACACGCGACAAAGCCCGCCCGATGGGCAAGCTCAGGTTGAATTATGAATGTGCGCCGCTGGCTTATATCATGGAGCAAGCCGGTGGAGCAGCCTCTGATGGGATACACCGTATACTGGATATTGTTCCGCAGAGCCTTCACCAGCGCACCCCGTTTTTCTGCGGCAATAAGGATCTGGTCGCAAAGATGGAAGAATATTTCCAGCACTATAACCCGGAGTGGGTTGAGGCACTCCAGGAGCGTGTGCAGCTTGTCACGTAGAATCAATTTGCGGACCTTTCCATTTGAATGCAAAAGAATGCGTCGGCAGGGGATACAGCCACACAGGATCAAAAAGGCGGGGAATTCAACCCCGCCTTTGCTGTCTTCATGGTCTGGTCAGGCCCCGGATGGAATCCAGATATTCTTGACCTGCGTTGACTCGTGCAGGAACTCCATACCTTCT
>JAFGNO010000035.1 GCA_016926985.1 Anaerolineae bacterium | reverse complement strand
GCCGGTCTTAAGTTCAACCAGGTTGTTATGCAAGGGATGAACCGCGTTGCGTTTGGTTACCTGCCTGACTATGTCTTGCGCCCCGCACTATTGATATTGGCCATCCCATTCCTCATCACTGACCCTATTAGTGCAATGGGTGCACACGTGTCAGCCGCCGTTATTGCACTTGCCGTCAGCTTTGTTCTGTTCTGGCGCGTGCTGCCTCCTGAGCTTTTTGATACTCAGGCTCAGGTTGACCATAGCTGGCTGCCTGGCGCATTCCCTTTTATGCTGATTTCCGGGTTCAGCCTGATCAATATCAGGGGAGGCACCGCGCTGGTCGGGATGATATCGGACATGGAAACAGTTGCCCTTTATGGCGCTTCGGTAAGGGTGGGTGGTTTGATTGCGTTAACCCTTGCAGCAGTCAGCGCCGTCGCTGCTCCGCGAATTGCTGCTTTATTTGCTTCTGGAGATATGGATAGTTTGCAACGTCTGGTTGCACGGAGCGCTCGCGGGATCACAGTCATAGCAGTACCTGTGGCCGCGTTCCTGATTGTATTCGGCAGGAGAGTGTTGACTCTATACGGTCCAGGGTTTGTGGAGGCACACCCCGCACTGATTGTGATCAGTCTGGGTCAGATTATCAACGCCGCCACCGGTGTGGTTGGCTGGGTGATGATTATGACCGGGCACGAATGGGCAATGGCAAAAATACTGATTGCTACCGTGCTGGCACATCTGGTTTTAATTGGAATCCTGACACCGTTTTTTGGGGTTACTGGCGCGGCTGTGGCAACAGCCTTTGCAAATGTACTTTTGAACATATCCCTGGCTGTGTATTCCATATCGCGCATAGGGATTAATCCCACCATTCTTCCCTTTAAGCTCAGCCGCTCTTAGCAGATTGGCAGACCGGTTCAGTTCTTCCCTGCTCCCGAATCGAGCAGATCCACCAGACCTTCCGGATCGGTAATGGTAAACTCGGTTCGTGTAATCTCGATCATCCCCTCGTCCGAGAAACGGTACAGGATACGGCAGACCTGCTCACGGGTTGAGCCCACCCTGGCGGCCATCTCATCCAGCGTCAGGGTGCGGGCCATCGGGGTCTGGGCCACATCTCCATAATGATCGACGATGAAGCGCGCCAGGCGAACGGCCACTGGCTGAAAGGCCAGCCCCTCAACAATCTCACTGACCTCCCACATGCGCGTGATCATCAGGCGGCAGAGGTCCCACAGGGCCGGGCCGTTTTTCAGCAGTATGGGCAGCAGATTCTCCTGATTCCAGAGATAAACCTGGCAGTCGCTGCTGGCTTCCAGCGTTACCGGCATAACCAGTTCTTCATGAAAGAACCCCACCCCCCAGAATATATCTCCCCTGCCCAGAGTCAGCACAACCAGGCGGCGTCCCTCCCGGGACTCCTTGACCGCGCTGAGCTGCCCCTTCCCGACCAGCAGAAGGTAAGGCCAGGCTTCACCATACAGGGCGATCAACCGCCCCTTCTTGAAGCTGCGCCTGAGCGCCTGGCTGGCAACCGCCTCACGCTGGTCATCCACTAAAGAATCGAAAACCGGACACTGTGCCATGATCTCTGGCAGTTCATTCATACTTCTGGCTCCAGTCCTGTTCCTGCCTGGCTCCACGGAGACAGACATTTTCTGATGATGATTTGCGCTAACGCAAAGACCTGTCCGGGTTATTGTGATATATATCACAGTAGAGTCAGTGTACAGAGAGGGAAGATATGCATCCACATACGTTTGTTTTTGCCCTGATGACTTTTCTGCATGACCTGTTCACCGTCACGTGGATCGGTGGGTTGATCGCCATGGGCCTCGTCACTCTCCCGGCTGCAAAGAAGGTCTTCGGCCCAGGCCCCCAGACGAAGCAATTCATGCACGCCGTTCAAAAGCGGCAAAGCGTGCTGGTCTATGTCAGTATGGTGGGGCTGGCGTTGACCGGATTTCTCCTGTCCAAGCGCAGCCCGGATTTCACCGGATTGTTCAGCTTCGCCAGCACCTTTTCGCTCCTGTTAAGCATCAAGCATATCCTGATGCTGGCTATGGTTGCAACCGCTCTCTACAGAAGCCTATCAGCAAAGCAGGGTGGTGCTGCCCGTGAAAAACTGAATTTCGCGCTTCTGGTGCTCAATATTGGCCTGGGTGTGGTCATCCTGCTGCTGACCGGCTTGCTGGTCGCCTATGCAGCATGATAGCCGCAGCTTAATTCTTACCTCAAGGAGGAAATAATGAAGGAAACGTCCCAAACCGTCCGTCTGGTGCTGGCTGTGCTGGCAGTGGTCTTTGGCATCTTTATGTTCGCTGTCCAGCCGTTCATTACTCAGAATTCGCTCGATCCCGTCCTGGAGGAACTGATGGTGGTTGTCCAGGAACGCCCGCAGTTCCTCAGCGGCCTCTCGCTTTTCACGTTCTTCTACCCCCTGTGGCGGGCGCTGATCTTCATTGGCGGCATTACCATGATTATCTTGGCCCCGTTCATCTACAAGGGGGAGGAATGGACTTACCCGGTGGGACTGACGGCCTATGCCATGCCCTCCATCGGTGGAATGTTCATGTTTCTGCCTTACGTGAGCTGGGTTGGCGGCTTCCCCCTCCCGATGATCATCACGTTTGTCGGGCTGGCCGGGTTCTGGACCCTGCTGCTGCTGAAGAAGTCGAACAGGATGCAGCGGCTGGTCGATTTCCTGGTGTTCACCTTCATCGGGATGCTGGCCGCGCACAGCTTTGTGATCGGCATCGGCGCAGCCCGGCAGTTGATGACCCGGCCCGGCAAGCCGCTGTATGAAGGGATTGAATGGTGGGTGCTGACCATGACCGGCGATATTGACTGGATCGGCGCGGCCCTGCTGGTCATCGCCATACCCCTGCTGGCCATGCGTAAAAAATCCGGCTGGCTGATGGCCCTGATCGCGGCATTCTCCATCCTGGTAATTGATGCGCCGGCGCAGATAATCCGAACCAACACGCTGGATTACCTCTACGGTGCCCTGCTGGCGCTGGCGCTGGTCATATGGCTGCTGATCCCGGCCTTTAAGAAGCGCCTCTATGTGGAGAAGGACAGCCATGAAGCAGAATAATACACTTGGCGCAGTGCTGGCCATCATTGGCGCGCTGCTGGGCATCTTCGGGATGTTCATCATCTTCACCCAGTGGTACGAGCCGATGATGGCTGCCGAAGTGGCCGCGGGGCGCCCGGACGAGGAGACAATCGTCAAATTCATCATCCCCGCCCTGAACGATTTCGGCATCATCGCCGGCGTGCTGTGGGCGGTGGCTGCCTATGGATTTCTCAGCAAGGCGCGGTGGGGCTGGCCTGTGGCCGTGGTCGCCAATGTGCTGGCCCTTCAGGGGAGCTTTTTCCCGATGATCCCGGCGGCAAGCCGCGGCCTGCCGCCAATGTTCGGCATTGTTTTTGTGCCCAACCTGATCCTGTATGTCCTCCTGCTTTGGCTGGTAGGACGGGTAAACTGGAAGGTGCTGGTCTTCAGCCTGTTTTCCGGGATGGCCTTTGTGCTGGCCTTCATGAACGGCGTGGCAAGCACGGATCGCATCATAGTCATCGGCACACCGCTTTACGTCGCTGTCCAGCGCCTGAACTGGATCGCGTCAATCGGCTGGGGGGTATTTACCATCTGGCTGATCCTGAAGCCCGCCGAGTGGGTGCGTGTGGTTGGGCTGGCAGCAGGACTCCTGGCAGTTGTTGCCGGGACCCCGCTGGGGATGGCGACAACGCTTTCCTTTGGACACTTCTCCATGTTTTTCCCGGCACCGATGCTCAGCCTGGTATTGATCATCATTCTGCTGCTTCCCTGGGGGAAGAAGCTGCTTCAACCGGGGGAGCCTGCCTGAGGCCTTTGGATCTCTATCATCCCGGAGGGGCTGGCTGCGGAAAGACCAGCCCCTCTGTGCGCAGGTTGCATCGACCCGAGTTGACGCAGATCATGGAACCCGGAGTCATTTGGTGAGATACTGTGCATTATGAGTATGATGCCGTTGAAAACATAGAGGAGAAAATCATGTTCCTGCCAGAATTCAATATCTTTGATCAGATACTGCTGCTGCTGACCGGCCTGGTGGCTATCTACCTGCTCTGGCGGTTTTTCACCCGCTATCGCAAAGAGAAGAAACTGTACGATATCTACTATATGGTAGCCTTCGCTGTGCTGCTGGTCGCCGGGCTGCTACTGATTTTCTTTGGCTACGGGCAGCTTGATTCGCCCCTGGTGGAGATTGTGGGCGTGCTGATTCCGGCGGGATTGGCGCTGGGACTGATCACCCAGTTCTATGAGAAATACTCAAAGCCCTACCTGATCTTTGTCCTGGTATTTGTGGTGCTGGTGGCGATCACGCGCTTTGTGCTGACCGGGCTTGGGACACCGGTGCTGGTGATTATCCATGCCATCTCCGGGCTGGTTATTCTTGTTGCTCCCATTCTGGCCGTAAAGGCCGGCAAAACCCGGGGCGCGTTTGCCAGTGTTTCGCTGGGTGGTTTGCTGATTGATGCCGGGGGAATGGCGCTGGCTTTTCTGGCCATCGGCAAGCAGCTTCTTTTCTTCAGCGGCGACCTGGTGATGTCAATCCTCGCCGGACTGCTGCTGCTCATGAGCCTGGCCTTTGCTTACGGGTTTGTCCGGGATATCAGGCATAATATGGCTTAGATCGCCCGTATTTGCTTTTTCGCAAGGACAGCCAGCCTGCCGTATGATAGCGTCATATTGACGCTGATAATGGGTTTTAATCTGGATTTACGGAGTCTCAACAATGCGAGAACGGTTCAACTATCTCTTTCGCTCGACCAGGGGGCTGGCGCTGGTCGCTATTGCGCTGATATCCCTGACAACCGCTATCTGGGGGATGCTGTCCGGCCCAATGGTCGAGTGGGGTGTGCGGGATGTGGTAGTACGGCTTTTTAACATGGACCTGGTGCAGGCGGAGCGCGAGGGCCGTATTATCATGCTTTACCACACCATCGCCATGGCCGTGGTTGCCATTGAGGTCTACTTTATCACCGATCTGCTGCCCATGCGCAGCCACCAGAAAGTCACCATCAATGCCACAATTACCGTCGGCTATATC
>JAFGNO010000221.1 GCA_016926985.1 Anaerolineae bacterium | reverse complement strand
TGTCAGCGTCGTCTTCCCGTGGTCAATATGCCCGATGGTCCCCACATTCACATGTGGCTTCGTCCGCTCAAATTGCTGCTTGCCCATTTCTTTCTTCTTCCTCCTGCATAACGATCTACTGGCCCAATCAGGCCTTTCAGTATCCCCCACTCAGTTTTATTTGGGAAAATACCTGCTCACTCAATAAATGGAGCCCACGATGGGACTTGAACCCATGACCCCGTTCTTACCAAGAACGTGCTCTACCGACTGAGCTACGCGGGCATACATCCTTTTCGTGCAGATGTGGTGGAGATGATGGGATTCGAACCCATGGCCCCCGCCTTGCAAAGGCGATGCTCTCCCGCTGAGCTACATCCCCACACAACAGGCGTCAAACGCCCCTGTGGGCCCGGTAGGACTCGAACCTACGAAGGCTTCTGCCAGCAGATTTACAGTCTGCCCCCTTTGCCGCTCGGGACACGGACCCATATATCAGAATTTTAAACTGCAACCGGCCATTTCGCAATGACACAGAGCCGATGATGGGACTTGAACCCATAACCTACGCTTTACAAGAGCGTTGCTCTGCCGGTTGAGCTACATCGGCGTGCCGGAATTATAACACGCTGAACTGCTCCGCTCAAACAGCTTGCAGCAAAATGCGCTGCAAGCGGGCGGATATTACCGCATCACAAACAACGAGTCAACACCCCCTGCGCTGGCGGCTATTCGTTACGATATTGTTTGATTTCTGCATTGACAGATGCCCCCTGATTATTTAGAGTTGGGAATATCTCGAATTTGCAATAATGCCGGTAAAAATTATGGATACCAAACAGTTTCACATCCGCCCGCCCATTGACCTCATCAGCCGGTTCGAAGCGACCTTCCGGTCCTACCCGGATTTCGTGGTCCGTTCTCCGGGACGGGTTGACCTGATTGGCACGCACACCGACTATAATGAGGGTTGGGTGCTCCCGGCAGCCATTAACCGCTATGTCTGGCTGGCGGTCAAGGAACTGCCGACCCCCCTGATCACCCTTTACGCGGAAAGCACGGGCGACTGGCAGCCAGATACCCCCCAGGTGGTATTCCGGCTGACAGAGCTTGAGCATAAAAAAACCCTCGGCGGTGACCCGCTTCCCGAATGGGCAACCTATGCAGCCGGCGTGGCCTGGAGCTGGCAGGAATCCGGGCTGGCAACCCCGGGCAGCACCATCATGATCAAAAGCGATGTCCCGATTGGCGCTGGCCTGTCTTCTTCGGCAGCAGTTGAGGTCGCCTATGCGGCTGCCTGGGCCCACATCACCGGCTGGGAAATCGACAGGATGGAGCTTGCCCAGCTTTGCCAGAAAGCAGAAAACAACTATGTTGGGGTGCCCTCCGGCCTGATGGATCAGTTTGCCTGCACATTCGGGAAGAAAGGCCATGTCCTCTTATTTGACTGCCGGACACATGACTGGCAGCCCCTGGCGTTTCCCGATACGCTGGCAATCATTGTGGCCGATACCGGGACAAGACGGACCCTGATCAACAGCCACTATGAACAGCGCCGCGCAGAATGTGAGCAGGCAGCCCGGATCATCCAGCAGTATGCCCCTGATGTGCGCGCCCTGCGCGATGTAACCCTGGAATTACTGGCAGAGCACGCCGATGAAATCCCGGGCCCAGCCTACAACCGCGCGCAGCACATCATCGCGGAAAATGAGCGGGTGCTGGCGGCTGCCCGCGCCCTGAAAGCCGGTGAACCGGCTGTACTGGGAACATTAATGGACGAGTCCCACATCAGCACGCGCGACCTGTTTGAGGCCAGCGGACTCGCACTGGATGCCATGTGGGAGGCCTCGCAGGGACACCCGGCGCGCCTCGGCGGGCGCGGGGCCGGGGCTGGCTGGGCCGGATGTATGGTCTTCCTGGCTGAAGCCGAAGGCGCGGCGGATTTCGCTGATTATCTCAGCAGACGGTACAATGAAGCCACTCACCAGACCCCGACGATCTATGCGCTGTCCACCGCCAGCGGTGTGCAGGTATTCCCGTCGAGGGGATGGTAGGTTTTACGATAAGGTATCAGCCAGATTAGGAGCAGCAGCAGTGAGCCATCCACCTGAATTCTGGACTCGCCTGGATGATGTGGTCGCAGCCTACCCGATCACCATCGACCGCCCAAAGGGCACCCATCACCCAGACTATCCTGAAACGATCTACCCGGTCGACTACGGGCACCTGGAAGGCGTTGCAGCCATGGATGGCGGGAACGTGGATGTCTGGATTGGCTCAACGGGCTACGCACAGGTGGATGGGATCATCTGCACTGTTGACACCGCCAGACAGGATATTGAGATCAAAATCCTGTTCAGTTGCACGCCGGATGAAATGAACCAGATCGCGGCTGTTATGAACACCGGTCAAATGTCCGGTTTATTGATCACACGAAAGTAAACAGGGAACACCCACCAGGGCTTACCCACTCCCCTGCTCTGACCTCAACCGGCCTCCAGGTGCTTTTCCCCTTTCAGGGCGGACAAACCGGGATAAGCGAAAGGTCAGATGGCAGCCATCATCTTGAACGGAGTAAGTCCTGATGCTTCAACGGTCAATGGAGAGAATGCATGAGCTTGAAACGCTTTGCCTTTTTGCTTGCCATGCTGGCCCTAGCAGCCTGCGGGCCATCTGATACATCCGATCCCACATCTGTAATCCCAACCGATAGCGGAGAACAGGCTACCAGCTCGCCCACTGAGTCACAGCCCTCCTCGACCGACATGCCAACCCGGCCTGGTGCGACGGCAATCCCGCCCACGCCCACCCTGGTTGGGCGGATAGGCCCAACCAGCTACCCGGAAGGGATCAACCCGCTGACCGGCCTGGCGGTGTCCGACCTGGCGGTGCTGGACCGCCCCCCCCTGTTGATCAAGGTCAGCAACTACCCGGCAGTTGTCCGTCCCCAGAGCGGGCTGATGTCTGCCGACCATGTCTGGGAGCACAACACCGAGGGGGTCCGGATCGCCACGCGATACCTGGCGGTATTCCTGACCAGCACACCGGAGCGGGTGGGGTCGATCCGCAGCGGGCGCCTGCCCGACCTAGAAATTGTGCCCATGTATGACGGCATCTACGTTGCCTCCGGGTTCAGTTCCAACCGCAACGCCCCGGAAACCCCGCCCCGGATGGGCGAGCTGATGCGCGCCGCCAACTGGGTGGATCACAACTTCTCCTATGAGTTTGGCTACCACGAGCCTTATACCTTCCGCCTGCCGCTGGACGGCGTCGCTGTCGAGCACACGCTGTTCGCCAACCCGGCGGAACTCTGGACGCTGGCTGCCGAACGCCAGATCGGCGCCAGCAGCACCCTGTCTCCCGGACTGGCCTTTGACCTGACAGCACCTGGCTACGGCATAGCGACGGCAACTGCCGAGGTCAACTATCCCGGAACAGCCGCCCAGAACACCTGGATCTACGATTCGGTCGCCGGGAAATGGCTGCTCTGGACAGATGGCGAAATGGCCACCGATGCCCTGACCGGGCAGCAGCTTGCCTTCAGCAACGTGGTGATTATCTACGCGGATCACTATACGGCTGACTTTGTGGAAACTGAACCAAACTGGTACGGGCTTGGCGCGGACCTGACCGGCACCGGGGGTGCTGTCCTGCTGCGCGATGGCACCCGTTATGACATCCACTGGAGCCGCTCTGCCACCAACAGCATGATCCAATTTTATGGAATCGACGGAGAAATTATCCCCTTCAAACCCGGCAATACCTGGTTCCACATGGCCTCATCCGATTTTGAATGGCCTGAGGTTGTCTTTGACCAAGGTAGTTAATCCATCCTGTCAGAAGAAAGGCGCCCATATGGACTTCACCCAACTCACCCGCGAAGAACTGCTCAAGCTGGTCGATATCTATGCGAAAAACTGGCTGGCCCATGACGGCTCATGGTTCCTTGCATTGGAGGAACACTTCGGCATGGATACGGCGATTGAAATGGACCGCAAATCCTGGGAACGGTTTTCGGTCGCCGAAGCAAAACGCATCATGCGCGAGTTTGACATCCCGGAGAACGGCGGGCTGGAGGCGCTGGAGCAGGCCCTGAAGTGGCGGCTCTACGCGGGCATCAACACGCAGGAATCTGTCCGGGTCGCCGATAATGTGCTGGAATTCAGGATGATCGAATGCCGGGTGCAGACGACCCGGCGGCGCAAGGGGCTACCGGACTTCCCCTGTAAATCGGTGGGGATTGTTGAATACTCGCAGTTTGCCAGCACCATCGATCCCCGGATCAAAACGGAGTGCCTGTACTGCCCGCCCGACCCGGTAGGCGAGGCCTTCTGCGGGTGGCGCTTCACGCTGGAGGACGGCGAGGGGTGACGCATATCATCACCGGGCTGTGCCTGCGCCACGGCGGCTGCATGGAGAAATGCCCGGTGGATTGTATTGTGTCCGGTCAGCCGGTCGATGACTGGCCCACCTACTATATTGACCCGGAAACCTGCATCGACTGTGGGGCGTGCGTCCCCGCCTGCCCCTATAACGCCATCTGGCCCGAAGCGAATGTCCCTGAACCGCTCAAGGCAGATATCCAGCCGAACTACGACTATTTTGCGAAAGGCCCTGGCTACCGCGCGCGGGGATCATAACAGGGAGCCGGATGGCTCCCTGTTTGTTCAGTTCTGGGCTGGTTGGAAGATATTCTGTTACCTCTCTATCGTCCATTCTTCCGAATACTCCCCGGCAAGGGCAATAGAAATCTCATACAGCCCGGTTGCTGAGTGCCCATCGTCGCTGAACTGGCACTCAAAAATACCGCTGCCAAAGTCAATACTGAAGGCATTATCCTCGTCAATTGGGATGGCAAGCTCTCCCTGCGGGTCTATTGAACCCGACGTAATCCCGGCGTAGTATGACGCACTCCAGTCGGTGACTGTCATCCCATCATCGGAAACAACAAACGTAAAAGCGCCAAATTCAGTTGCGCCCATCCACAAACCGGCGCGGGTCTCTTCCGGTGTCATGGTTGGCGTTGGGGTGGGTTCGGGTGTTGCTGTGGGGCCAACCAGCCCGCCTACCGCATCACAGCCCACAGCCAGGAACGCCACCAGCAAAATGATCAAAAAACGACTGTTCTTCATGACTTGCTCCTTCTCTAATGGAAGCCAACTCAAACGTGCTGCAGCTTATGTCGATTCCCCACCCGCCTCCCGCTGGTCGGCGACAGCCATCGGGTCGAGCGAGTCTTCCAGTGTGATCGCGCCCTGAATCTGCGCGCCGTCGGTGGTGATCAGCTTTTCGGATCGCAGGTTGCCGATCACCTTACCGGTCTCAAGCAGCCTGATCGTGCGGGCGATGATATTGCCCCGCACCAGCCCGGCAACCACTGCCGTATCCGCAAAAAGGTCGCCATCCAGCGTGGCGCTACGCGCCACCCGGACCGCGCCCCCGGACAGGATTTCACCTTCAAAAATATCACCCAGGTGAACATTACCCCTGCTGCGCAGCGTTCCCTTAACCTGGGTGTTGGCCCCCAGGACTGTATCGGTCACCGGTGGAGCCTTCTTTTGCCCCAAGCGTCGTAACACCTGTCTGCTCCTTCGAAATCAGAAACACTATAGCGTGGGAGAGCCAGTAAAACAAAAAGGGGAGCTTCGCTGAAGCTCCCCGCCAATCTTGATCAATACAGTTACTTGGCCTGGACCTTGATGACCTTGGGGCGGACTTCCTCGGTCTTGGGCAGCACGAGGGTCAGAATGCCGTTTTCAAAAGTCGCCTCGATGTGTTCCTGGTCAATGGGCACATTCAGTTGAAGCGTGCGGGAAAACTGCCCGTGGAAACGCTCGGAGAAAATGTAGCTGGCGTTCTCAAGCCTGGGCGCAATCTCGCCGCGAATGGTCAGCGAATCGCCCTCAATGGTAATCTCAACCTCGTCGGGAATGGCGCCGGGGATGGAAGCGGTCACCACGATCTCATTCTCGGTGGTGTAGGCATCCAGCGGCAGCCGGGCCACGCGGTTCCCACCGCTGTAGTCGAGCGTATCCTCGAAAAAGCGGTTCATAAAGTCGCGCATCGTCATATAATCACGGTTGGGGTTCACTTTTGTCATTGCCATCTTATCATCCTCCTGATTTGGGTTGGTTCCGTTAAATTGCTGTCGATCTGATTTCATTCAGGAGTATAGAAGGCAAATATAAAAATTCGCTTAGAGAAGTATAAGAGTTGTTATAGAAGTGCGTAAGATGTGTATAAGAGCAGGACGGAGACTGTGCTCAGGCGCCTTCGGGCCGCAGCACTGCACGCAGCCGGTGCTCCAGCTCGCTGAGGATAATCGCAGTGGCCCCCCAGACAGTGTGACCGTTCAACCGGTAGCAGGGGACATCCAGCTCCACGCCGTCCCGCACCCAGCACTCCCGCGCCTTGCAGCGATCATCCAGCAGCGTATCCAGCCCGGCTTCGAGTACTTCCGCCACCTCGCCCGGCTGCGGATGAACAGCGGGGCGAGAATCAACAATGCCAACAAAGGGATAGATCTCAAAATCGCTGACCGGCACATATAAGGAAGTCAGCGAGCCGATGACAGTAATGTCCACCGGGCGGATGCCCAGTTCCTCGCAGATCTCGCGCAGCGCCGTTTCCTCGAGGGTGGCATCATCCGGGTCTTTCGCGCCGCCGGGCAGTGAAATCTGCCCTTTGTGGCTGGCGACCGTGTCAGTGCGACGGGTCAGAAAGAAACGCAGCCTGAGATCCACCGGGAAAAGCAGCAGAATTACACCTGCCCGGCGAGCCGTGCCTGAGTTTTCAGGAGGCCGTTTGAGCGGGCGGGCTGTAGGCGCCATCAGTCGCCAGGCGCTGAGATGATCAAAATCCGGCAGAGCCAATGCCCGCCGCACATCCTCAAGAGTAGGTGTTCGCAGTGCTGTCATATCGGCCCTGATTGTAACGCATCCACAGGGTGTGGAGCATTTTTTCAGCCACGGTTCTCCAATCCAACCTGTTGTGTGGTACAGTATGAGGCGTGGAACTGCTAACAGGATTGACCGGTGAACAGGAAAAGTAAGCTGCTGATTGTTGATGACGAGCCTGATCTGCTTGCCGAGTTGAAACCGCTGCTTGAGCGCTCCGGGTTCGAGGTAGTAACCGCGATGGACGGTGAGCAGGCGCTGGAGCGGGTAGAGGCGTGCAAGCCCG